>CAZSWF010000014.1:0-2999 GCA_964610995.1 uncultured Candidatus Saccharibacteria bacterium | reverse complement strand
AATTTGATTCATTTCTCACCGAGCTCGAAGGAGCATCAGTGATCGAACTCAACGAGCTCGTCAAGGCTATCGAAGAGAAGTTTGGCGTCTCAGCAGCAGCGGTTGCAGCAGCTCCAGCAGCGGGCGCAGCAGCAGGTGGTGCAGAAGAAAAAGACGCATTTACTGTAGTCCTCGCAAGTGCAGGGGAGCAGAAGATCGCAGTCATGAAGGTAGTAAAGGAAGCGCTCGGACTCGGTCTCAAGGAAGCAAAAGACCTCGTAGACGGTGCTCCAGCAACCCTCAAGGACGGTATGAAGAAAGAGGAAGCAGAAGCTCTCAAGAAGTCTATCGAAGAAGCGGGTGGAAAAATCGAGCTCAAATAAGCTCATTTACCATTGTGCTACAAAAAGCCCCAGAAATGGGGCTTTTTGCTGTTTTTCACAGGGAAATTGGTATGTATTGACATTTTGTTTGTTTTGGTATATAATGATACTTATAACGTTCATTTTCAAACCATCTAAATAACGCAAACATGAAAAAGTTACTTTTCTCACTCATGGCGATAATCGCCATTGGATTTTCTTCCTGCTTAAAAAAAGATAATGTAGGCACAAGCCAGGTAGTCTCGGTGCCTTTGTTTTTGGAACCTGAAACAGATACAACAGCAAAAGATCAGGCGGTTTCCTGTTTACCAAAAACATTGATACCAACTCCAACAGCGATAACTGTGCAGGGTATCCCACCAACAGGCCCAGCCGGTGTTCCGATAATTCGCATAAATATGGAGTACTTTAATCACAACCCTCTTTCAGGGGTAGTGAAATTTCAAATTCGGAAAGCAAACAACAACCTGGTAACAATAGGGCCTTATGGCTTACCCCCTACGCCTTTTGGAGAATTCACAGTCGATGATCCAACTTTTTTTGTCGGAGATTTTCCGCTGAGATTGGTTAGGGTAGCAGCATCTATTCCAGGGTGTTATAAGACCAACTTTTATGTGCCACCGGTACCGATTGTGATTACATTATAAGGTTTTGTTTTACAATTTTATTGCCGCACCTTCTATCTATGAAGGTGCGGTTTTTTTATTTACACCTCACAAACTACTTGTACGCAAGCGCTCGGGCGACATATACTTATGTATCATGGAAACGATGGACATTCTCGGAAAAATGCTTGGTGGTATCCCTCGGGTCAAGATCATGCGACTCTTTTTACTCAACCCTGATATCGGCTTTGAGGGGGCTGATATCAGCGATCGATGCCGTATCAACACTGCGCATTCACGCAAAGCGTTGCTACAGCTCGCGGCGATGGACTTGATCCACAAGCGCACATTTACCAAAGAAGTCACCAATGGACGCACCGGCAAAGTAAGCAAGAAACGTGTGCAAGGATGGTTCTTGAACCCTACATTTCCCTATATCAACGAACTGCGCCAGTTGCTGGTAGAGGGAGAGTTCTTCAAACATTCAGATATCGCCAAGCGATTCAAGCCGGCAGGACGCATTCAGCTCCTCGTCGTTTCGGGTATCTTTATCCAAGACTCTGAAAGTAGGCTTGATCTCTTGATCGTGGGAGATAACCTCAAGAAAAACATTATCCAAAAAACAGTCTCAGTACTTGAGAGTGAGCTGGGGCGAGAGCTTTCGTATGCAGTCTTTGAAACATCAGATTTCAAGTATCGTGTGTCTATGTATGACAAACTACTGCGAGACGTCTTTGACTACCCACATGAACCACTGATTGCGTCCAAGGAGTTCTCCATGTTTACGATACCCACCCAGACCAGATAGGTGTATACTATAGACACTACTGTAGGTGGGTATACGTACAGTATCGTTTATCAATTTTCATGCCCTAGCGTTATTGCGCTATTCAATAACAACACTATGCTTATACAATCATGGAGCCAAGTATTCTTGCTCTCCCTCCAAGGCCTATGGTACGGCTTTATTGAGACCTTTCCTCGCATCCTTTTAGCAATCATTATTTTCATCATCGGATGGATCGTTGCCACAACTCTCGGCAAACTCGTCATGATGGGAGTCGATGCACTCAAGCTTGATCGAAGCTTCAAGAGTACTGGTGTAGACGAAGCACTTGCACGTGCAGGTACACGCCTCCATATCGGCAAGGTTTTTGGTGAACTCGTAAAATGGTTCATCGCGATCGTGTTCCTCGTTGCATCACTGAACATTCTCGGACTCGACCAAGTAACGATCTTTCTTCAGCAAGTACTCGCATATATCCCACAGGTGATCATTGCAGCACTTATCCTTGTGGCAGGTACAATCCTTGCAGACTTCGTAAAGAAAGTCGTATCAGGATCTGCAGCAGTGGCAAATGTCCGCTCTGCAAAAATGCTTGGATCTATCGCATACTATGCGATCTGGATTCTCGCACTCGTTACAGCACTTGATAAACTCGGTATCTTTGGCTACTTCGGACAGATCCTCTTTACCGGACTTGTGGTCATGATCGCTCTTGCGCTCGGACTCGCATTTGGTCTCGGTGGCAAGGATGTCGCTGGACGATGGCTTTCTCGTATCTCAGACGATCTCTCATCAGGTCGCAATCACCACAACAATCAGCAATAATCGTACTACCGTATGGTTACAAAAATCCCCTTATTTTGAGGGGATTTTTGCTCTCTAGGTCAGAATAAAAGAATTGCTTGACAAGATATATCGCTTCGACTACAATATCCCCACCTATGAAGTTTTCTAAGAAAAACCAATCGTAACGGCGTCAGCCCAAGCTATTGGATTGCCGCCGCAAGGCGGTTTTTTCGTCAAAAAATCTTCCTCTAGGAACCGTTGTTTAACAACAAAACCCTGTCCTCTCTTAGTTATCTTCACATATAACTGCAGGAGGGAGAGACAGACAGTCAACCTGCTATATCAGCGGTGATATGGTGGCGAGACGACACCATGACCTATAAGTAAAGCAATAGGTTATCGTTGAACATGATTTCTAGATTTCCTAATAGGAAATTAAGAGCATATGGTGGATGCCTA
>CAZSWF010000013.1:0-5776 GCA_964610995.1 uncultured Candidatus Saccharibacteria bacterium | reverse complement strand
GCTACTTTGTTGCCACCAGTTACGGTCGAGCCTTTGATAGACGGGGGAGCATCGATGACTTCGAGGTCGACTTTCACAGGGATCTTGACTCCGATCACGAGCTCTTCATCTTCGTCATCAGTGTAGATGGTGAGGTCTACAGGGTTGTTTTCCTTTACATACTTTATTTTGTCACCGACGATGTCTTCTTTGAGAGAGAAACGCTTGCTCTTGTCAGATGGATCAGTGAACCAGACTTCACCCTTGGCCTTGTAGAGGTAGGTGACGGTCTTGGTCGAGATGTCGGCTTCTTCAGCCTTTTCGGATCCACCAAATGAGATCTCAGCGACGCGACCGGTGATGAGGTTCTTGAGCTTGGTAGCGTTGACCGGCTTGCGCTGCTGTTTGCGAAAGACGTGGCTAGCCACGACTTCGTGCGGCGCTCCGTCCCACACAATAATCTTTTTCTCCTTGATTTCGTTGTATTCCAGCATTGCCATAGGTCTAGATAATAGCCGAAAAGGGGATGAAAGTCTATTCTCCCGAACTCTCCATCACCACTTCCTTCATCCGCTTGCGGATGTCTTTTTCTATAGAGTCGCGGACCTTGGTGTTCTCTCGCATAAATACGCGTGATGCGTCGTATCCACGGCCGAGTTTCACTTCTTCGCCTTTTTCTGGTTTGTAGGTATATGAAGTACCACTCTTTTCTATCACACTGAGTTTCTCTCCGAGTGCGAGGAGTTCTCCTTCGAGGGAAATACCTTCACCATAGATGATGTCAAACTCAGTCTGTTTGAATGGGGCAGCGACTTTATTCTTTACAACTTTGACACGAGTGCGAGAGCCGACGACTTCGTCACCCTTTTTGATCTGGGCGATACGACGAATGTCGAGGCGCACTGAAGTGTAGAATTTGAGTGCCTTGCCACCTGGAGTGGTCTCGGGGTTGCCAAACATGACACCGATCTGCATACGGATCTGGTTGATAAATATCACGAGGGTCTTGGACTTGTGGACGATAGCAGTGAGCTTGCGGAGTGCCTGAGACATGAGGCGTGCTTGTTTGCCCATGTGCTGCTGGCCCATATCGCCTTCGATTTCGTCTTTGGGAGTGAGAGCGGCTACTGAGTCGACTACGACAACATCTATCTTGCCACTACGTACGAGGCTCTCGGTGATCTCGAGACCTTGCTCTCCAGTATCGGGCTGAGAAATGAGGAGCTCATTTATTTTAACACCAATCTTGCCCGCGTAGTCAGGGTCCATTGCGTGTTCTGCGTCGATGTATGCACACACACCGCCGAGCTTCTGCGCTTCGGCTACGACATGGAGCGCAAGGGTAGTCTTACCAGATGATTCCGGGCCAAAGACTTCGATGATACGACCACGAGGGAGTCCACCGATGCCGAGCGCGATGTCGAGCCCGATTGAGCCGGTGGGGATAGTACTGATGTCTACCTTGGGTTGTTCGCCGAGCTTCATGATCGCACCTTCACCAAACTTGGTTTGGATAGAGCGTATAGTTTCTTCGACGGATGAGTCCATTGATTTTGCTTCTTTTGCTGCTTTTTTAGCCATAGTATTTAGAGGGAATTATTGATAACGGCGTCGTCTGAAATTGCGACTGACTCAGGAATGCGTACGACTACATGATACGTTTTTACTTTTTGATTGCCAAACTGGTCTCGGAGCGCTACTTCGACAATGTTGTACCCAGGAGAGAGGAGTACTGTGTCATTAAATGAGCCGTCACGAGTCAGCGTGATGGGGCGACCATTGATCAATAACTCTCGTGCATGCCGAGCGACTCCGGTGATAGGAAGAAATGGGCTTGTAATAGTTGCGCCATTTTTAGCAGTGTCGATAGACAGGGGCGCTCCCCAGATACGGTCGCGCATGTTGAAGCCGACCAGGCTCAAAACAGAAATACCGAGAAGTACAAAGAGTGCTGACTTGAGGGTGAGAGGTTTTTTCATTGCGTGTGTATGCATATATTATATACCCATTTCGTCTGCAACTGTATCTGAGACGGCATTTTTCATCCCACCTTCGAGCACATCACGAGGCTTTGCACCGTCTTGAGGCCCAATGACGCCACGTTCTTCGAGCATATCCATTAGTCGCGCCGCACGTGCGTAGCCGACCTTGAGCTTGCGTTGGATGTATGAAGTAGAGGCTTTGCCTGCTTCGATGATGCATGCACGAGCGTCTTCGTAGAGAGGATCGTCCGTACTTTCTTCCATAGAGTCGCCAAACATAGCCTTTTCACCAGAGACACTACCAGAGAGTTCGATCATGTCGCGTACATCGTCTCTAAATGCATTTTTGAGGTATTTTACTACGTTCTTGACTTCGTCTTCGGTGATAAATGCTGACTGAATACGTTCTGGCTGGTTGTTCTCTACAAGGGCAAGCATGTCGCCGTACCCGAGGAGTTTCTCGGCACCTCCTGCGTCAAGGATTGTACGAGAGTCGATCAGTGTAGGTACACGCAATGCGATACGAGATGGGATATTGGCCTTGATGAGACCAGTGATGACGTTTACCTCAGGACGCTGAGTAGAGAGGATAAGGTGAATACCTACCGCACGAGACATTTGCGCGAGACGTACGATTGCCGCTTCGAGTTCACGAGGGTATGCCTGCATGATATCGGCGAGCTCGTCGATGATGACCACGATGTAGGGTAGTCGTTCGGGCCCGTCTTCGGTAGTAGTTGTTTTTGCAAACTCGGTCGCATACTTTTTGTGATATGAGGCGATGTCGCGCACACTTTCACCTTCGAGGATGTCATAGCGACGACTCATTTCTGTTGCAGCCCACTTGAGTGCAAGGATCGCTTTCTTGGAGTCGGTGATCACGGGGGTCAGGAGGTGAGGAATGCCGTTGTAGAGAGTGAGCTCAACGCGTTTGGGGTCCACAAAAATAAATCGCAGATCGTCGGGGCCATGACGGTACAAGAGAGACGCGATGATCGCATGGATCGTCACACTTTTACCAGACCCAGTAGTACCAGCAATCAAAAGGTGCGGCATACTTGCGATACTTTTAAATACGGGCTTGCCAGAGATATTGCGCCCGAGTGCGACAGAGAGAGGCTTGGCTGCACTACGAAACTGTGGATCTGAAAGTAGTGAAGCAAGTCCGACTGTTGCTTTGGTTTTGTTGGGGATTTCGATACCCACGAGCGACTTGCCAGGGATCGGTGCCTCGATACGTATAGGGTGTGCCGCGAGTGAGAGTGCGAGGTCATTTTGGAGCCCAACGATACGCGAGAGCTTCACGCCTTGGGCGGGTTTGAGCGCATACCGAGTGACGGTCGGTCCGATTGTGATTTCATCCATTTCTACTTCAATGCCAAAAGTGCCAAGTGTACGACGAATCGCATTTGCATTGAATTTGACATCACCGACGTCGGCCTTGCCGCGATCGCCTTCGAGTAGTGAGAGTGGAGGAGGAGTGTACGCTCCAAATGTCACACGACGTTTAGTATCGATGATCTCATCGTTAGATGACGCATCGGTAACTTTCATTGGAGATACTTTTTCTTTGAGGGATGCGGCTACAGGAGCACCTTCATCTGTGTAGGGTTCTTCGACCAGCTCAGGTGCTTCGTCTGTAGAATCTGACACCTTGCGCTGAAACAATGCACGGATCCGGATACCAAGCTGATTAAAGAAAGGGAACACGTTGGGTGTTCGATCGAAAAAGAGTGTAAATGAAGACACGATCATAAACAGTAGAATGATCGTCGCAAACATTGTCTCAAACCCCATCACAAGCGGTGTGGCAAACAGGGTGCCGACGATGCCACCGTAGGCGCTGTTGCCGATAGAGAGAAGTGTCAGAAGTGAGATGATACCGATCGAGCCACTAAGTACTTCTCGTGTCGTAACCTCGAGTCGTTTGTTGCGGATCAGGCATATACCTGCTGTACCAAGTGATAGAGGAATGATGATGCTGCCTGCACCAAAAAGCCCGTACGCTGCCTTGTAGACCAAGAACCCGCCCACACCGGCGCTGCCTACCATACCTCCGAGTGCGACGAGCGCTATGAGTAGTAGTACTAGTCCGAGGACTACATGGTTTGTTCTACTAGGATCCTTACTTTTTTTCTTTGTCTTGGCCATAGCTATATGTCACAACAGTATATCACCGACACAGTCATAAAACCATTGCAATATAAGGATTATTTGGACACGAGTATACACTTGTACAACAGGGAGATGTCTCTTATAATGTCTCATACCAGATGTCTTATAAAAGACAAATAAACGTCAAAGACACTATGCAAAAAATACATACAAACAAGGGTTTATCAAGCAGCACACATGTGACAAAAGGACATAAACTCAGTGCTGCCCTTTATCTTGTCACTAGTCATGTCTCTGATAATGATCCACTCAAGCACACGTTGCGTACGTATGCACTTGCACTGATCACCGACCCATCCCAACTCACGTCTCTTGCTCGCGACATTGACGCGCTGCTACGAGTGGCGGTCCTCGCCGGTATGATTCGAGAAAAAAATGCACTCATTATTCAAACTGAGCTCGCTTCGTACAAGACCCTCGACACACTCGAGGCTAGTACTATCGAACAACTCTTTGGGACGAGTGCAGGTGTCTCGCAAGTGTCCTTTACACCCAAAACGACATTGACTAGTATCACAAAAATACCTACTAATACTGAACAAAAATCAAAGAGACAAGACGATATACTGTCTTTTATAAATCAGCGCAAGTCTGCGGTCATCAAGGACATTTCTACACTGTTTCCAGACGTGAGCGAAAAGACTATTCAGCGCGAACTTGGCGCCCTCGTCGACGCTGGCAAGATTACCAAACGCGGTAGTAAACGGTGGAGTATTTACCTCGCGGTGTCTGCCTAATATCTATATATAATGATGTAATACTGTGCATATCGCGCAGTCAGACTACACGAGTGGTTTACTCCGCTTTTTCTTTTCTACACCACGAGATAGCTCGATCCCCGATAAAAATAGGGCATAGTACAGACTAGGTCAAAACGACCTTCTGTGGTACTATATAAGCTGTCTTTTGGTATATCCTCGAGCGCAAGTTTGGGGCTGTAGCAAAAGTCAAAACGGTATGTCTCGCAAGAGACAGACCACCCAGCGGCTCATTGAAAACTTGATAGAGCGAACTTACAAAAGTACGTTATTACAAGCTTTCGGTGTAGCCGCTTCGTTTGTATGTACTCTCTACCTTTGGGTAGGGGGTATGCACATATCGGCCTTGTCGACACGGCAGATAGCACAGCTCGTTACTGTGTTTCTGCAATCAAGCTACACCGTACTGTGTTCGTGGTGATAAAGACTACGCCCACAGTACAAGACGCATACATGCTATATACGTGTACGCGGATTACTAAACATTAATTACACTATGTCTAAAAATTTTAAATTTATCGTAGGCACAGCGCTCGTAGCATTCTTCGGACTTGCTCTCTCAGCGTCTGCTGCATACATGCACACTGGTCTTCTCAAAATGGGAATGACTAGTTCAAACGTTATGAGTCTTCAACAGACTCTCAACGGCGGTGGCTTCCTCGTTTCTACAACAGGTGCTGGATCTCCAGGAATGGAATCTATGTACTTCGGTGCAAAGACGAAGGCTGCTGTTATGAGCTTCCAAATGGCTAAAGGCCTCACGGCTGACGGCGTAGTTGGCGCTCAGACTGGCACAGCTCTCTCAGCAATGACAGGTGGTTCAGTATCATACCCTGCTGGTTGTTCATCAACTTCAGGTTACAGTACAACTACAGGTCAGCC
>CAZSWF010000012.1:0-7124 GCA_964610995.1 uncultured Candidatus Saccharibacteria bacterium | reverse complement strand
TTGTTTGAAAACCATATAGTCCACACACTCACGACCATCACGTCGTCTCATTGCAAGTCCTGCATCCATACTTACGAGTATGCCGCACAGACACATATTCAAACAAAAACAACAGCTCTCTCAGTAGTTCTTTAAAACATTTAAACCTTATGATCTAAACAATCATCTCTCGAACCTTATATAAAAAAGCCTTTCTTTTAGCGAAAGGCTTTTCTTTTTGCGTTTTTTGTGTTTTAATACTAAAAAACAAAATAGAACTTTATGAATCAAAAAATTGGAACAAAGAAATTGCAGCTTGGAATAGCTCTAGCGGCAGTAGTTATTGGTACGCCGGTATTGGCATACTTTATCAAGTTAAAACCATCGACTGAGATGAAATACGTCACAGGGTTGGTTGAAAAACAACCCGCGGGTCTATGGATTCGTGGAGCAGATATTTCAAAGCTTAAGTCTGAAATGCTTGTGGTAAAAAAGAAGGTTCTCAAGGATTCTTTTGCCTTAAAACTGGTTGATCCTTCCTTAGAAAAAGCACTATTTGACGACTCAAGTGTGCTCTCGTTTAAAACCATGACGAATATCGTCGTACAATAAGGTATCTAACTTCTTCACCACCCCCTCTTCGATCAGAAGAGGGCTTTTTTATTGGTATACTTCCCCTATGCGTATCATCTCATGGAACACCAACGGTCTGCGGGCCACTGCGACTCAGGGCTACTTTGACCCATTGTTTCGTGACTATGCGCCCGACATACTCTGCCTGCAGGAGACCAAGGCAACTCCCGACCAGCTCCCCGAGCCAGTACGACACGTACTCGGGTACGAGAGTTTCTTTGCCTTTCCTACTGAGAAAAAGGGTTACAGTGGTGTCGGTGTATATTCCAAAGTATCTCCCCTTTCTGTTACTTACGGACTTGGTATACCCGAGCTCGACACCGAAGGGCGTCTCATCACCCTTGAGTACAAAGACTTGTATCTGATCAACTGCTACTTCCCCAACGGCGGCGGTGCTCCAGATAGACTCGAGTACAAGCTCGCCTTTTATGATGCGTTTCTCCTATATGTAGACAAGCTTCAGAAGAAAAAGCCAGTCATCTGGTGTGGAGATGTCAACGTCGCTCATACCGAGATCGACCTTGCTCGCCCCAAAGAAAATGCTGACCACATAGGCTTCCTCCCTATCGAGCGTGCGTGGATGGACAAGGTAGTGGGACAAGGATGGGTCGACGTGTTTCGCTATCTGCAGCCTGATACACGCGACGTCTATACCTACTGGGACCAAAAGACCAAGGCACGGCTGCGCAACGTGGGGTGGCGCATCGATTACTTCTTTGTCCCCTCTACACTTGTCGACAAGGTAAAAGGTTTTGAAACGCTGGCCGAGTACTATGGCAGCGACCACTGCCCTATCATGCTCGACATCGATCTATAGTCGTGCGGACAACTTTACAAAATTCATTTTTGTGATATAGTGGTATCAAACCCCTTTCCATAAGTATGAAAAAAATAGCCGCTATCAGACGATCGCTGATGTCCTTGCCCGCAAGAGTAAGAAATCATCCCAAAATTCAAAATTTTATTGCCAAAAAAGCACAAGAAAAGAAACAGGCTCCCCCTGCTATCGATGAGCACGAACAAGCCATCAGAGGGAAAATTCTTTCGGAAAAAGATTACCACCATCCGATGGAGCACTTTGCACCAGACAATGCTCTGTAAGAAAAACCCCCGCTGTACCTAAGTAGTACATCGGGGGTATTTTTATTATGCTCTCATTTTTGTTCGGTGTCGGTTCGTATGTCGATTGACGTACGGGGTTTGTACTTTTTTGTCGAAGTTGGGTACATGGAGCTTTGCTGTAGTAGGGCTCCGAAATGGTTCATTCGCTGGTGGTTTTTGCGTTGTTTTAGCCATAAAAGAATTTTTCTTTATTATAGCAAAATGGGCTTGTATTGTAAAGGCAAAGGAGTATAGTAGAGAAAACGAAACTATATGCCAGACTATAAAACCTTCCTTGCTTTAGAGCAAAGCCAAGTTCATCTAGTTGATGAGTTTCAGCAAAGAATTAAAAAGAAAAAAAATGTAAAAACACTCAGTAATCGATGGGCTTTTCCACTTGATCGCGATTTACTCGCCTCTCTTATTTATCGAAAAATGTTGCATGTTGCAACAACAATGGATCAGAAAACAGTTATTGGATATGTTGCGGGGTTGTCTCGATTTCAGATCCCACCCAAGCTTCAACCTGTAACTGATACTATTTGCAAAAATATCGATGATAATACTCCGTTGTTTGCAAGTGTCATTATTTCACCTGATTGTCACCAGGAAAGCGTTTTTTATAGTCTTGCTGATCAATGCTATAAAGAAGTCGCTATGCGAGATTATTATTCTAAAATAATTGCACTCGAACAATCAAACAAGTATTTGAACGAATTTCTCAGAAGTATACCGTTTGGAGTTGAAGAACCTATTTTTACAGAATCTTTTACTCCACCGATTAATGTTTTTGTTTGCTACATTGCCTGAGATGAACTTGTTCCTTCTGAAGACCACCCGTAATGGGTGGTTTTTTTATTTCTTCAAAAAGAAGTACTGCCCCAGCACTCTCTTGAGTTTCTTTGCCTTGCGTTCATTTCTCGAAATGGTGAGTTTAGTTTTTCCTTTGGCGACTAGAGAGTGTAGTTCTACATTGATACGCTCACTCCATTCCTTGGTGGATTTGTAGAGCTGGTCTACGGCACGAGCAGTCTCGGGATCGATAGTTGCCTCGATGATGTAGTCGCCGAATATGTTGAGGTAGTAGTACTCCTTATCAAACAGCGGCTTCTCGAGCATGTGGTACTGCAAGTACGTCCCGTCGAAGTATTGCTTGGCATGAATGTCGAGTGGATCGGTGTGACCGACGGTGAGCCAGAGCTGGCGCTTGTCATTGCGCAGCTTGTTGAAGAGATGCAGCTCGTTTGCTGCTCGCGCATAGAGGAACCATTCGTGTGGGTTGTAGAGGTAGATGGGTTCAGTGGATGGAGTGACCGCAGCCAGCACGTCGAATGCGTGGCCCCAGAAGCCATCGGTCTCATTGAGTCCCTTGAAGTTGTATGAGATACGGTCTCCGTCATTGAGCATGAGGAAGTCCACACTTTCTTGTGTTACACCATAGCGCTCCTTGGCAACCAAGAAGAACTGGTACATCTTGCTGAGCCAGACGTTCGATAGTGAGTACTGTGTGCCGTGCTTTACGACGACTTCCTGGGCGAGGAGCCGGCGCAATATCACATAGAGGGCTTGCTTGGTGAAACTCGCCTTCAGGGTACGGACTTGCTGCAGCAATACCTCCCCACTGAGGGATTTGGTCGCAAGAGAGGCAATAATCTGTGCTTCGGGAGTAGTCGGGTGGGCGAAATCCATACTCTATGGTAGCAAAAATGAGTATAAAAGTAAAATATTATTTTACTAAATGCCCATAATACCTTATAAATATTGACATTTCTGTAAATAATGCTATTATATGTTCAGGATAAGTACTTTGATATGGTCTCTAGGTCAGTAGTGTGATTCGGCCGAACACATTACTCATCTAAAACTAAATAATCATGAAAATTCTTGCAATTATAGCCGGAGCAGCTGGAGAAATAGGAACAACGTTTTGTCACCTTTTAGCTAACAAACAAATCGATTGTATTGCTGTTATCCGCAATAAGAAGCTTGCTATTAGATCTACGTATATTCAATCCATTACCTGTAACCTTGATAACCCACAGGATGTTGAGAAGAAATTCTCAGCAGTCAGATTTGATCAATACGATCAGGTGATATACCTCCACACAATCGGGGTTGATAAGTTCGACCCCCGTGGATATCCAGAAGTACAGAAAATGGAAACCATTGACCCAGAGGTTTACAATACCAACGTAAACTCGTTCAAGTACCTCATGCGCTTCCTTGTTAGAAGGATAGAATCTACTAACCAAAAGCGTGTAGAAAAGACTGATCTGAAGATTGCCTGCATTGCTGGGACTGCTGACAAGTACTCCCCTTTTGTGATCGAGTCATTTTGCGAAGCAAAATATATCGTCAAGCAATACATCCAATCTCAGTGCGGACTTCACCCTACTTGGATCTCTGGACTCTCTATCAATGTTACGTCAACGATTACTCAGTCTGCACTTGCTGTACGGCCACATGCCGATACGACGCACTGGTTTCTACCAGAAGAAATTGTCAGGAAATCGTTCGATGTACTTTTGAACAGAGAGTATGGATATAAGGAGATTGATTTGATTAAAAAATCTCCAAATTTCATCGAGGGGTATTATGAGAATAATGACCTTCTCTATGAAAAATGGAGCAGAGAAACTGGAATTAAATAGTTTCTCAAGGAACATGGGCGCGCCTAATCGTAAAAGTCGCCCACATTATTCAGCTCATCAATGCCGGTGGTCTGATTGTGATACAAATTTGTTCATTTAAAAAATAAAAATATGAAAATCTTAATTCTCGCTAATAACCAACAGAATGTTGATGCAATTAAGGCAGAAATTTCAAAAGATATTAAAAGTGCAGACGCGGTTCATGAGGTAAACGATGTTGTTAGGTGCACATACTTAGGGGGTAATAGGACTATTGATTGGGAAACAGATGATCCAAAAAATAAAATTGATGAAACTGAGTATGGAATAGTTTTTATTTATCACCGTTTGATTATCAACCAAGTCCCCTTTGGGTGGGAGTTCAAAAACAAATCTTATGTTGCGTTATGGACAGAATCTTTTGTTTTTTAGTTTTAAAATAAGGGAAGACTTCTCTTCCTTTTTATTATTCAGCTCATTAATGCTTTGGCAGAGTAATTTTAAATCAAAAACCGACCATCACTGGCCGGTTTTTTTAGTTATACACTTCTCTTCTATGCTTATAAAGTAATGAATACTTATGCATCAAGGCCAAGCGCCTCGAGGACCTCTTGGTGTGAATGGAGTCGACCGTGTTTGATATCCTCCTCTGCCGCAGCAATGTCTGCGATGAGTTTATCGAGTTTGGTATTGCGAGCAAACGGCTTCACCTCAAAGAGAGGTTTGGAATGACTCATGACAATATAGCGCTTTTTGCCGGCCATAGTTTGGGCATCTGCTGCAAATGAGGCGATATTTTGGCGAAATTCTTTGATTGAGACAAATGTCGTAGTCATAGAGAAAGTGTACACTTATATGTACATATTTGTCAACTACTGTTTGATTTATTTCTGCATCACTCGTAGGTACTGCACGTACTCTCCTGCTATTTCGGGGACATGGTATTTGTGGGCGCGGCACCACTCTATGAAGGCGAGGATAGAATACGGGTCGGTTTTGACGATTTCGGGAGCTTCGGGGTGATTTTTGTTGAACGGATCGATGGCTCTATAGGTAGCCTTTGGAGAAGCCCCCTCCTTTATCACCCAGCCGTTCTTGACCAGACGCTTGAGGGCAGCCTGAATGGTGACGCGACTTTTTTTAAGAATAAGGGCAAGCTCATGTGGTGAAACAGGTTTTTGTACCCTATTTAAGTATTGGAGTGTTGCGACGTATCCACTTTGAGTACTAGTGTTCATACATTTACACTTTACAGTAAAGTGTAATAGAATACAAGTTACTTAGAGGAATTGGGTTTTTTCTTGTCTACGCCATGTTTCACATGTAACGCTTGGACTTCTTGCTGATCGAGAGCTTCTTTCTTTTCTCTTCCTTTTTCACCCAATGCTTTGAGTTCCGGGTCTGAGAGGGTGTCGAGCGTAGCAACTCGGGTAGAGAGCTGCTCTATAGTATTGAGTGTAGGGTCCTCGAGGACTTCTTCGAGGAGTGCATGCAGGATCCATCCCATACGAGGACCTGGTTTCATGTGTAACGCCTCCATGAGGTATGAGCCGTCTATCGCAAGCTGTCCGACCGAGATAGGGTCTCGGAGCGCTTCTTCGATCATGGCATGGTACTTGCGCAGGCGAAATGGCGCTTCGACTTTCTTCATACCGACACGGTCGCACTCGCGGACCTGCATGAGCTCCCAGATATGCTCAGGACCCACCTTTTGGATAATGCGTCGCACTGCAGAGAGTGTGATTTGCTCAGTGTCAGAGAAAAACATGTGGTTTCGCACGAGAGACGTTACACGTGTAACTGTTTCACGTGAAAAGTGAAGCCGATCCAAGACAGTTCGAGTCATGCGAGCACCAACGACTTCATGCCCGAAAAACGTGTACTTATCCTTGGCTCGGTCATATCGACGGGTAGCTGGCTTGCCAATGTCATGAAACAGGGCAGATAGACGGATAATAGCTGAAAAGTCTTTATCAGCAGCGTGTTGTAGGGCGTGCAAAAGGTGCTGGTAGACATCATATATATGAGCACCTTTTTGATCGCAACCTATCGCTGGAATGAGCTCGGGGATGATATACGGGAGCAGTCCGGTCTTTTGGATAAGGTCGATACCGTAGGCAGGAGAGGGGGACTCGATGATTTTGAGGAATTCATCTCGAATACGCTCCTGGGAGATGTTGGCCAGCAGGTCTTTGTTTGCTTCTATAGCGGCTAGTGTTTCATGTGTAACAGCAAAGCCTAGGGTTGTGGAAAACCTGATAGCGCGCAGCATACGTAACGCATCTTCTTTGAAGCGAGTATCAGCATAAAGGACAGAACGTATAGTTTTGTCTTTTATGTCCTTTATACCACCATAGAGGTCTACCACCGTGTCTTTTATAGGGTCCCACGCTACGGCGTTCATAGTGAAGTCTCGACGTTCGAGGTCTTTTTCTAGAGATGTTTCATATGAAACACTGTCTGGGCGGCGATTGTCGCTATACGAACCCTCGGATCGATAGGTGGTGATCTGTACTTGGTTGCTCTGGTCAGGTGTTTCACGTGTACCATCTTCATCTGGTTCTGGTGGCATATTGAGGACTGTCACAGTCCCAAATGCGTTTTCATGCACTGTTTTGAGGTCGGGGAAGCAAGCGATGACTTGCTCGGGGTGAGCGTTGGTCGTGATATCCCAGTCTTTGGGAGTCTGACCCATGAGTGTGTCGCGGACGCAGCCACCTACGAGGTATGCTTCAAAACCCGCTTCTTGCAGGGTGCGCGTTACACGTGTAACAAATAGGG
>CAZSWF010000011.1:0-15750 GCA_964610995.1 uncultured Candidatus Saccharibacteria bacterium | reverse complement strand
AGAACACACGTGCGACGACATTGGAGACGTCGATCGCCACCCGGGTGACAAAGAGAGAGAAGTTGATCAAGAGTGCATTGATGATGAGTGTGGAGAGGACCTTTTTGGGACTGAAGCTCGATGTGTTGAACACGGTGGCGAGTCCGACATAGACGAGAATGATGATAAAGAAAATGTTGCAAATGTCTCGCACGATCTCCCATCCACGGACTGCAAATGCAGCTCTGTATGACTCGTCGGAGAGTGAGTAGCCCAAGAAGAAGTCAAAAAGGTTGCCCATAAGTCCAGCAAACCACGCGATGGGACGATAGATAACGTAGTACGCAATTTGCGCGACACAACCCATGAGGCTTCCACTACTCAGTGGTGTGACCCCACAACCCGGGATATTGTTTTGTGTCGGCGCAGTATCTACCGGAGTGATAGTTCCTGGTGTTTGTGATTGTGCTTCTGCAGCAGTTCGTGGAATAGTAAATGTTTGGGAAGTAGCTATCTTGAAATAAGAACGATCGTCTCCACAAATACTGTTAAACCGTCGGTGATTAGGGTTATTGGGGTCATTTTGTGTTGGGAATGTTTCACCAGTCACCTCTCCTGGACAGTACCAGACATCTGCTCGGTATATTGTCGGGTCTCCAATACGTAAAAAGTTTTCAACAGGTACAGACGTACCAAAGCCTGATCCTGTTGCTGAAAGTGTGGCGAATTGTGTAACAGGAAATAAGACGTTAAATTTATCATTTTGAAGATCATCACCAAACACATTAGTGTATTGGTAATGATAAATAGCAGGAGTTGTTTGGTTTGATGGAAGAACGCTTGGAGCTACACGTTTGTGTGGAACAATGGAGAACTGACAGCGTGTTTCTGTTGGGTCTTCTGTGTCACAGATTCGAAGAATAAATACATTTGGACTTCCACCTGTTTCAGCAAAATCCCGAATGTGATCCCATGCAATAGCTTTTGAATCACCTGGATCATCTGCAAATCGCTTCAAGCTCATCTGAAGATTGAACTGAACATCAGGAGTAGTAGAATTTGGGCGAAACAAACTATATACAGAGAGTGATGGTGCGGGACTTTGCCCACTAAACAACGTTGTGTAATTGGCATACTGCGCCGGACTTTGCGCTACTGCGGTCTGTGGAGTAGTGAAAAATATAGCGAGCAAAACAAACGACAGAGCAACTGCCGTGCGTGTATACCATCGTGCGATAGAACGTGAAGTCACGAGACTAGTGTACCATGCAAGCGTTTGCGTTTACCACAGGTTGAGTCGTAGAGAATACTCCAAGCGACGTTTACCATAAGTAAGGTTTGCAATGTTGTTGATAGCAGCTACATCGTTGGTACCATCTACGATAAATCCACCCTTGTCGTCTGCAAGATTGTTCCAAAATGGTGTGGGGACACGACGTGCGTATAGAGGATTGGGGAGGTTCGGGGTTTTCTGCATGCATGTGTTGTAGAGCTCGAGTACCTGGAGTCCTTTGACCTCAAAGGTGTCATAGTTGGTGACTTCACGAGCGAGGTCTTCGTCAGTACGGATAGACTCTGCAATAGTATAAAAACGTCGCTCGAGCGCCTTGAGCTCGGCAAGTTGTGCAGGACTAAACACGATAGTGACATCGGCCTGACTGCACTGTGGAGGGGTCGTACCAGGGACAGGACCGGTGCCGGTCGGTGTAGTGGTACCGGTGCTACCCTGACCTGTGGTTGGGTCGTATACAACGATGACGTTGGGGTCAGGATTGGTCGTAGTGGGAGGGAGTTTTGGTCCGCCAGTTACAAAAGGTGGTGTGGTCGTTCCAGGAGGTGTTGTTCCTGTACCTCCCTGCCCTCCTGTGCCAGATGAGGGGTTGGTACTTGTCGAACTGCCTGGTGTATAGGTGTCGTTGGTAAATGTACTGACCTGTGTGCCAGGAGCTGAGAGTGATCCATCTATAGATGGAGAGCCGGTAGAGAGTGATCCACCAGTACCTCCTTGCTCTGGTGTAGATGGTGTACCCTCTTGATCAAACTCAGACGACAAACTGCCGGGATCTATACTTGGGTCGGCACTAGTCCCACTGTCTCCTGTGATGAATTCTCGGAAGCTCGGTGCGGTAGTACCCTCTCGAGTAGCGCTACGACGTGACATGAGCCATCCGATCCCGAGGATAATGAGAACAACGATGCTGATGAGTATGAGGATGATGAGGATGCGACGCATAGGAGTATTATAGACGACTATAGAAATAATCGCTCGAAATGATCGACTGTTGGACAAATGGGTTCGGCGCATCACTTTCTTCTCTATCTACTGGGACTATCGGTGTGGTGTCGAGTACGTAGGCTTGGTTGAGACATGCGAGGTTCACGCTAGGGTTTGCGGCGATGTAGTCAGCTTTGGCGATTTGTACTATTTCTTGGACACGATCATGGATCGCCTGGAGCTGCTCGACGGCGTCTTGGGTGTCGGCGATAGATTGTGCATACTGAGCATCGTACTCGACGATGTTGCGGTTGTACGAGACGAGTCTACTTGCTTCTTTGTACGCATTTTTTGCAAAGGCTCGAGCATCTGCTTGACCAAACACGGTGGGTTCTAGACTTGCGTACGCATCTGCAAGTGTTTCAGGATCAAATCCCGCATTGGTGTAGTCGCTAATAAGCGAATTGAGTGAATTTTCAATATAAGAAGGGATTTGACTTACATTTCCACCACCAAATATAACTACTCCAGCACCTAGTAAGTATGTCTGAGGACTTATTTTTTTTTGTGTATCAGTCACTTTATCATAAAGAAATGGTTGTCCTGCCATCAGTGGTGGAGGAGTGTCATTATTATTTCCTCCTCCAAATAATCCACCAAGTACTCCCCCTACCAATGTACCAAGAAATCCTTGAGATGGACTTGGACCACTTGCTGGTGGTTGAGAGAGAGAGCCAAGTATTGCTTGCAGGTTGTCAGAAAGTCCACTTCCCCAGGTCGGGTTTGGCCCTGGGAGACAGTAGTCGAGTGCTCCCAGTACTGGAACAATGCGCTCCATCGCAACACGTGAGTCGCGCGCGCGGTTGATATAGTCGAGCTGTGTTTTGATGATCGTGCGTAGTTGCTGTGGTCGACTAATGTCGAGATCTCCCGTAAACCCAGCTGCACTTGCGTCAGAGTTGAGGAGGCCGTTGGCAGAGGTGAAACTCTCGAGCGGTTGCCCATTGGTTCCAAACACAACGTTGGACCCGAGTCCGGTACTGACCCCAGTACCACGCTGTTGTCCGAGACTACCGAGACCATTTGCAAATAGTTTGTTGAGGAGTTGATCAAAGAATGACCCGAGCACTTCATTGATCTTGTCTGCTTGTTCGAGTTGGCGTACTGCAGAGTTGGTCACATATGCGGTTTGCTGTGCAATGATTGATCCTGGGGTTACGTTTTCATACCGCAGACATTTCTGAGCAGAGGTGCTCACGCTTGGAGTCGTCGATCCGGACGGTGTACTGTCAGGTGGAAGTTCGTCGAGTGGAGTACCCCCAACTGTTGCAGCGCCACTAGTTTGTACTCCCCATTCCACACATTTCTTCATAGTGAGGAAGCCATCACCTTGCTCGAGCTCGCTCTTTACATTTTCTTGAGCGTTTTCGATAGTTGAGTTGATCTGATCTGCTGCACTAAAGTAGGTGCCGATAGGGTTGTTGTTGGGGTTGAGGAGCGCAGACCATCCGCCTTGAGTGAAGTCTTGTTGAAATGCTTGGTATGCGCGACCTTCGGGAGTGTTCATCGTCTGTCCGATGCGTCCGTCGGTGTATCCGGTGACCTGCTGGGTGATCGCAGAGCGGATCGCGTTGCCAAAGATAGGGTTTGATGCCGGAACTTGCTTGAGGAAACTCTCCAGTTTCTGGTCCTTGATCGATTTGAGGTATGAGTCAATGTCACGTACATAGAGTGGGTTGCCATCAAAGCCACTGTTTACCCAGTTGAGTGTCTTGTTGGAGACTTGTTGCAATATGTTTTTCGCGAGAGAGTATGCGATACCATCGAGACAGTTTTCTTTCTTGGCTTGTTTCTCAGCGATTTTTTTTACAGTATTATCATTTACAGGGACACTAGAAGTTGGTGATACTACAGAAAATGCAGCTTTGAGGGTACTATCTCCTCCAGCTGATTTAAACAAGTCACGAGCAGCACCAGAGATAGTACTCCCAATGTTGGTACAGTTGAGGATCGCTCCTCCTACCCCACTAAAGCTTACGCCTTGGAAGCTACTACCTGTGCCACTATTTGCTGAGTAGCTTGGTGTAAACGTTTGAGCAGATACACCTAGTGGTGCACATATGATTGGTAGTATACAAAAAAGAAATAGTGAACGTCTCATACTATGACGATAGTATACCGTAGTCGGTCAAATATTGCGCCATCTCAAGTGCTGCAGTGTCGAACATGGTGGAGTACTCTCGGTATGTTGCGATACCGACGAGTGCCCCAATACCATTTTCCGAGAGTTCTTGGATAAAAGTAAATGACTCTGCGATACCATGTATGCCATTTATCATACCGAGGTGGTATCCTGCTATCCCTATAGGTACTGGTACCGCCTTGAGTTCGCGCGCCATGGCACGATACTGAACCTGTGTCTTGTCGAGGTCTGCGAGTCCACTTTCGTCCCCTGTCTCTAGGGCGATGATGACGACATCTATGTCAGCTTGGTTTTGATCGTAGCGATCGAGGATTTTTTGGAGGGTGGCAGTATAGGTAGCGAGAGATTGTGTTGTGGTTTTTATTGTTTGAATATCTTTGACCGAGTACTGGTTCTCGACACGTTCAGTATCGATAGATGACCCAAAGGTCGCTGCGATTTGCTCGAGTGTGGCACTGTCTACCTCGCCCGACTGACCAAGTGCGGTCGCAAGTGTGTAGAGTTCACGAGAGAGGCGGTCGGTTTCGTTGAGCGTAGATTCATCGACCGTGCCATCGACTCCGAGAGCACGTTTCTTGTCCTCGATGATCTGGTTGTTGGGTACGCCATTGGTATACAGGACGCTCGGGTCGAGACCCCAGAGCTTTTCTTCCCAGTCAGGGATGCCGTTGCTATTTGAATCCTTGTCGATCACATCTCCTACAGTGAGGGTGTTTTCGATACTTGCTTCATTAGGATTTTTAGTAAACAGTTTTTGAAACCAATTTGTTTGTACGGCAAGAACAATCGCAACGATACCGATAGCAATACCTCCTCGAATAAGAAATTGTTTACTTGGACGATGTTCATTCATAACGTTATAGTCCTATGCCTCCTCCAACACCATATAGCTTGATACCAAATGCAGGAAGTGGAACTCCACTCGCGGGGTTATAGCAGGTGGTTGTATTAGGAATACTATTATAGAGACCTAAAATATACCCACCACTTTTTGGTGCACCACCTCCAAAAGAACTTCGTATGGTATCCATTTGACTTCTCGATTCTTTTAGTTGATTTACTAATGTCTGTTCTCGTTGTAGTTCTTCTGATGTAGGGTTCCCACTCATATACGTACTACTATTTCTTATTTGCTTTAATTGATCAGTAATATTTTTTTCTTTAGTTGCTTCTGTTGCAAATTTATCAGTACTAACAAAATAAGGTCCAAATGTACTCATATTAAATGGTTGAATAGTAAGTGGTCCTCGAATAGCGGCGCAAACTATCGTTGATGCCATCTGAGGAGCTGTTAGGAGTACCCTTCCACCAAATGGTCGTGTGAGACCTGCTCCATGAGAGATTAGAGGCACAGTGATCATGATTGCGACAACTGCGAGAACAATACTTTTGTGTTTGTGCATGTATCTATTGTACACCGGTTTTGTATTTTGTGATTGCTTGGGTGAGGTGTTGCCACGCCAGGAGTGTCATATCTTGCGGACGAGTGGTCGGATCGATGTCGACACTTGTGAGCACAGCAAGTGCCCCGTCTCGATCCCCGAGGTGCTCCGCAAGTGTTTTCGCGATTTGCTTGCGCTTGCCGCCAAACACAGACTTGAGTACCGCAAAAAATGTCGCTTCGTCGGTGTCTACAAAGAAATCTCTCGAAATATGCTCTATAGATAGTATCGCCGACTCTACAGTCGGAGCTGGGACAAATGCACCTCGTGGTACCCGCGATACGATGCGTGGTACACCATATGCTTTCACTGCGATAGAGAGCACGCTCTCGTTGCCATCTCGTGCGACGATGCGCTCTGCTACTTCGCGCTGCATCAGCAGCACCATGCGCTCTGGTTGGTATGTGGTACTGAGAAACTGTTCGATGATAGCGCCCGTGATGTAGTATGGAATGTTGGCAATGAGTTTGTATGGTTTTCCATAGAAACGAAGTGTTTCTGGATCAAAGTCGAGCACGTCTTGCTCCACGATGTCGAGGCGACTCTGTGTCACTGCTTCGGCAAATCGCTCTTGGAGTAGTGGGATAAGTTCTCGATCTTTTTCTAGTGCGATGACTTTGTCAGATAGAAGGATAAGTCGCTCGGTGAGCACTCCTTTGCCTGGCCCAATCTCAAGCACAAGGTCATCTGCATGAATGTCTCCCGCATCGACCATGTCAGAGAGTGCTCTCGTGGAAGTGAGGAAATATTGTCCTAAGTGTTTTTTGGCACGCATGACACTACTATACAGTATTTATATAAACACCGTCCCAAAGCCGACTTCCCCTGCTCGTGTCTCACGAGTAATGATTTCTTCGGGGATGTCGAGGAGAAATACACTGGGCATACGAACATCGCGCATACCATATATAGTGCGCATACTCGCATACGTGAGGTAGAGCTTGTGTCGAGCGCGTGTGATCGCTACGTACATGAGTCGACGCTCTTCTTCGGCATCTGCACCGGTGGCATTTTTCTCGCGCTCACTGGGGAACAGTCCTTGTTCGAGCCCTACGACAAACACCACGGCAAACTCAAGTCCTTTTGCTGCGTGCACTGTCATGAGCTTCACCCCTTGTGCTTCTTGCATGTTGTCTTGATCGCTCATGAGCGTTGCTTCTTCGACGAGTTTCTCGATACCAGCTTCGGTACCGAGCATGTCATACCGTGTAGCGAGCGTCACGAGCTCACCGAGGTTTTGTAGGCGCTCTTCCCCTTCTGCATCTTCTTTGTACGCGACACTCATGCCGCTCGCATCGATGATGTACTTGATCGTTTCAGCCACGGTGTGTGTGTCCATAAACTCGCGAATATTTTTTAGAATGTTGAAAAAACTATCGACACCAAGCTTTGCCTTCCCACTGAGTTCTTCTTTTGCAAAGAGTTTTGCAACAGTCACCTTGCCGATGCCTCGTGCGGGTACGTTGATGATGCGCTTGATATCGATGAGCGAATCAGGGTTTAGTGCTGCGCGTATATACGAGAGTACGTCTTTGATTTCGCGTCGCTCAAAGAACCTGACACCGAGCACTTGGTACGGTATCGAGTACGAGAGGAATGCTTCTTCGAGTGCGCGAGACTGTGCATTGGTGCGAAACAGTATCGCAATATCGCTCGGAGCGACGCCATTGTCGATGTGTTCGATGCATCGCTCCACCACAAAGTTTGCTTCATCAGACTCATCATATGCGGTGTACACCGAGAGGAGTTCACCGTTGCCGTTGCTCGTGAACAAGTTTTTCGGAGTGCGGTAGTTGTTCTTGTTGATGACCTCGTTGGCAGCAGCGAGCACGTGTTTGGTCGAACGATAGTTTTCTTCGAGGACGACAACTGTTGCGTCACGATAGTCATGCTCAAACTCCAATATATTTTTTATATTTGCGCCACGCCATGAATAAATACTTTGGTCAGAGTCGCCCACCACGCACAGATTCTTGGTGTGTGCTGCGAGTGCGGTAGCGATACGATACTGCACCTCGTTGGTGTCTTGGTACTCATCAATATGAATGTGTGACCATTGTGCATGGCACCACGCTCGCGCCTGTGCGTTGTCTTCGAGCAGTGCGACTGTCTGGGTGAGTAGGTCGTCAAAGTCGAGCGCCTTTTGCTCGCGCTTGAGTGCGCGATACTTCTTCCATACTCTGCCGGCTATTCTATATGAAGGATTTGCTTCGTTCTCGAGATCCTCAGGGGTGAGAAATGCATTGGCACTTCTACTAATGATGTTCTTGATCGCTCGTGGATCAGTGGTCTTGGGATCAATCCCAAAACTTGTCAGCGCTTCCTTGATCAGCACGTTGGTATCGGAGTCATCAAGGATAGTAAACCGTGGCACCGTGCTCTCGTACGCGCCAAACTTGCGTAGCAAGAACACTCCCAGACTATGAAATGTACTAATGAACGGTATCTGCCCTGGTTCTACCAGAGGGAGCTTCTCTACCATATGTGCGACACGTTCGCGCATTTCTTTTGCAGCCTTGTTGGTAAATGTCACCGCAAGTATGCTCGACGGTTGTACACCGAGCGTGATCAGGTGTCCGATGCGGTGCACGATGGTCTTGGTCTTGCCAGCGCCAGCGCCAGCGACGATCAAGAGTGGGCCGTCGGTGGCAAGCACGGCTTTCTTTTGCGCGTCATTGAGACCAGTGGTGAAATCTGTCGAGGAGGTCATGAGAGTAGAGTGTACCTGATTTATTGATAAAGCAAAAATAGCCTTTATTTACAAAGCTTTTTACGGTATATCTACCAGAGCACTCCGAGTATAGTAGTGTCAATTCGTTGCAAAACAAGGCTTTTTGGGCAAAAAAGTATTGACACATATAGTATATAATTGTGCCATCACATATCGGCTCGCAATCATTGGTAGAATGGTTGTCTAGCTTATGGTTCAACAACAAGAAACTCCTGGTTCCGTATCTGACGTTCCCAAACGTACGTCTGGATTCCTTCCTTTCCGAGCGCGTACTACTACGTACGGGGCGATCCTGCTCCTACTGGTCAACGTTAGTGTCGCACATACACTCGGTACCCAGCTTGCTCCCCGAGGGACAGTAGCTACCTCATTTGTCAAAGACGAAGAAGTCTCTGCAGCAAGCGAAGCGGAACTCTCGTCAGATCAGTCTGCCGAGAACCCACTCGTCTCACAAGATGAGTCAGATGGCCCCACTATCACTACATATATAGTACAAAAAGGCGACACCCTTTCAGGTATCGCAGAGAAATTTGGTATCTCGGTCAACACTATCCGCTGGGCAAACGACCTTACCGAAAAGACATCCAAGATAGCTATCGGAGATGATCTCGTGATCCTTCCAGTCAGCGGTGTCGAGTACACTGTGAAAAAGGGTGACACGCTCTCAGGTATTGCGCTGAAGTTTGATGCAAGTCAGGACGACATTTTGAAATACAACGACATCGAACGTGACGCGATCACGGTAGGTACTGAGCTCGTAATCCCTGGAGCTGAGCCAATCGTAGCTGCTCCCAAGACCACTGCAAAGCCTTCTACCAAATCTACTTCTACTACCACTACTCCCAAGGCTACATCAGTGAGCACTAGTACCAAAACCAGCACGGTATCAAACACAGGTGACTATGCAGTGCCAGTACGTGGTATTCTCACCCAGGGTGTTCATGATCGTAATGCGGTAGACTTCGGCGTACCAGTCGGTACAGCAGTCAATGCATTCAAAGACGGCACAGTGATCGTTGCAAAAAACAGTGGCTACAACGGTGGGTACGGTAGCTACATCGTCGTCAACCATGAAGGATCATGTCAAACACAATACTCACACCTTTCAAAAGTATCGGTATCTGTCGGAGACAAGGTGACCAAAGGAGAAACAATCGCACTCTCAGGAAACACTGGTCGTTCGACTGGTCCACATCTGCACTTCAACGTCAGCAACTGCGGTGGCAACCCATTTACGAAATACAAAGTTGGTACTAGGTTTTAAAAATATCTCTACTACTAGTAGAGATATTTTTTTAATCAATCTTGGGACGATACTGCAGCGCTTCGAGTATGTGAGATGTCGTGATTTGTGATGAGCGATCGAGATCTGCGATCGTACGTGCTACCTTGATCGTGCGCATGTACACACGTGGCGAGAGCTTGAGTTTCTCGGCATAGACTTGCAGCTGTGTGCGTGCGTCATCCGAGAGCCCTGCGTGCTGCTGTACTTCGTTGCTCGTAAGTGCGCTGTTCCACTTACCCCATCGTGCGGTCTGTATGTCGCGCACGAATTGTACTTCAGATCGTATTGTCTCACTTTCTCGTTCGTGAGCTTCGTCATGGAGTGTGCGGTACTCGACATGTTGTACAGGTACCCATAGATCGATGCGATCGATGATCGGTCCCGAGAGTTTCTTGGTATAGCGTGCTATTTCCGCGCCCGAGCATGTGCAGTGCTTGACCCCACTGCCACGGTATCCGCATGGACATGGATTCATCGCAGCGAGTAGTATGAAACGCGCAGGGTACCGCACGCTCCCCTTTGCGCGCGCAACTGTGATCGATCCGTCTTCTATGGGCTCGCGTAGTGCTTCAAGTACTCGCCGATCAAACTCGGGGAACTCATCCATATACAGCACCCCTCGATGAGCAAGCGTGATGTCTCCCGGGCGAAGTGTTTGCCCACCACCAATGATCGCTACGTGCGATGCTGAGTGGTGCGGCGCGCGCAGCGGTGCACACCCGGAGAGTACGTCGTTGATCAGTCCTATGCTCGAGTACACCATCGCAACTTCGAGGAAGTCGTCGTTGCTAAGCATTGGCATGATCCCATGAAACGCTTTTGCGAGCATTGTCTTGCCGGTACCTGGTGGACCATAGAGTACGATGTTGTGCCCACCTGCCGCTGCGATGGTGAGCGCGCGTTTGGCTTGGAGCTGGCCACGCACATCGCCAAAGTCTGTATGTGAAACTGCCTGTGTATACGACGGTGGCCTGTACGATGCGATCTCGAGCGGCTCTCCTCCTGTCAGGTGTATGACGAGACTCGCAAGTGTCGGCACAAGATATATGGTCACACCATCGATCAGGAGCGCCTCTGTTTTGTTGGCGTGTGGCACATACACTTCGTGGTATCCATGCTGCTTGGCCCATTGTGCGATCGAGAGTAGTCCACGCACTGCGCGCACTTCGCCGTTGAGCGAGAGCTCTCCCACAAAGAGTTTGTGCTCTGCATCAAACTCGAGATCACCGGTTGCGACGAGATACCCCAGTGCAATAGCCACGTCAAAGTATGCGCCTTCTTTGCGCAGCTCTGCGGGCGAAAGCGAGACGATCACTTTGTGGTTTTCTGCTTTTGGATTTTTGTGCAGCGCATTGCGCAGTGACGAGATCACTCGCTCGCGTGACTCCTCGACACTCTTGTCGGGCAGTCCTACAATCTGGAACACGTAGAGCCCGCGGTTGATGTCGGTCTCGACGATGACTTCTGCTGCATTGAGCCCCGAGAGCTGCGCACTGTATATACGTGAAAATGCCATACCTCCATGCTACACGACCGAGATAAAGAAAAGATAAAGTTGAACTAAAGAAATAAAATATCCATCCGGTGTCGGATGGATATGTAGTACATTAACTCAAGAGTTTGTTACGAAACTTTATAAAAAGTTCTCTAATTTCATCTTCCCTTTCTCTAGCCAGAGAGCTGCTTTTTAAAAGTTCCTGGTACTTTTCATCGCCTTCACTATACTCTATTAGATTTTCTGTAATACGAAACCCAAAGTATTTTGCAAACGTATCTTCGTTGGGTCCTGGTTTTGGGGTTGTTTTTAATACCAACAAAAGTTGAGGGTCCTCGTCACAATTTGATTGTACGAGCGTAGCACCAGATACTTTGTGTCCCAATTTTATACCAAACGGAAAAGCGGTGTAGGCTGTGCCATGTATTCCCATTGAAAAATTAAATACCGAATAGTCTCTAACGGTGGAATCAAACATTTCACCTACAGAGTTAGCTGTGCTTGTATATGTACTCATAATTAATAGTTTTCCCTACTCTACTTTCGTGTAACACAAAAGTCAATCACGAGTTGTGAAACAACTATCGAAATGCGTACATCTTTTTATCGAAGTCCACGATATATCCTCGTTCGTCTATTGCGATACGTTCTGCGTTGTAGAGCTTCATTCGGTGAGTGTGGTATGTGTCATTGATCCAGACACGCCCACCTGCATACACGATCCGGTGAAATGGTATGTGTGTAACACCGCTCTCATATGCTTTGCCAAGTATTGCGGTGACAGATCGAGCAGCTTGCCCGCCACCACCTGCTGCGCGTGCGATCGCACCATAGGTCGTCACTTTACCTTTGGGTACCATGAGTGCGAGCTCCACGACGCGCTGTGAGAATGTTTTCATGTGTGAAACTATAGCAGCTGAAAAATAAAAAACCACTCAGGTTCGTGTGAGTGGTTTTCAACTATTTTAATCGTTCATGTGTTCCTTACAGGTCTTGGCAGAAGGAACGGCGTCGAGGCGGTTTGCTTCTATTTTTTTATTACAGACTTCACATATACCGTAGGTACCCGCTTCGATGTTTTGGAGCGCTTTTTCGACATTGGTCAGACGTGACTGGAGTGTGGTGACCATTCCAGAGCGGCTTTCGAAGTCTTCGAAACGATCAGCCGCATCGTTGTCGTCGATCTCGCCCATCATGTCTTGGTCAGGGGTTGCTTCCCACATACCGGTCTCGGTGTTAAACAGCGCGATCGATCCGAGCTCTTCTTCGAGACCTGCTTTCTCTGCCAAAAGTTTTGCTTTGTGTATGGTGGTGTTACTCATTACACGCCATAGTAGCATGTACAGCACAAAGCACAAGTGAGCTTTTGCACAGGGCAAATGTTCGCACACTATGCAAAATACTCACTCCACAGCGAAGCGAGGATGGTGAGTATTTTGCATAGTGTGCGAACGTTATCGTTGCTGAATGATCGTGTTGTACACCGACTTGAGAATAGTAGGATTGCTTGCGAGCACTATCGTGCGATCTGTTGCATAGCCGTAGTAGAGCACGATGGTGCGTTCTTTGGTATCGAGATCAACTGCGGTGAGCGTGCGTACGGGCAAGTTGTACATGTAGGTAGAAGTAAATGAGGTGCCGACTTCGAGTGCTTGGTTGGAAGTATCGATCATAAGCACATTTGAGAGTTGTTCCAAGAACGTAGGTTCTGCGATCAAGAATTCTTTGGAAGTGATTTCGGGGTTCGTAACAGAAAATATAATAAATGGTGACACGCGGGTGCCGTCGTTGTATACGCCGAGTCGTGCGAGAGATACGCTTGCGATAAATGGTTCGCTTGGATTCATCCCTAGGTATGTCAGTGTCTCTGTTACAGACAAAGGTGTACGAGTGGTTGCATCAGATAATAATGGCACAAGAAGTGGTTTGTTTTCTACGAGTGTGAGTGGTTCAACTAGAGATGCAAGTGCGGTGGTACTATCGGTTTCATCTATATATACAGGTTCGGTACTTTGAAACACTCCTACAGATGCCGTTGGTACAACAGGGACGGTCAAGTTTCGGTAGTAGTACACACCGTACACGAGTGCACCGATCGCAAGGAGGACGAGTATGAGTCCGCCAGTGGTGTACCACCCCCTCTGTTTGCGAACGGTCTCGCGTTCTTTTTCAGATGCTTCGCGTGCACGTGCAGTCTCGAGCAACTCTTGCACGACAGGTGCCTCGGTTGCATTCATTGCCATCGACAAGTCGTCTTGGTACGTATGCACGATACGTCCAGGCTCTGTAGGAGAGGTAGTCGGAGGTACTGGTGGTGTAGGGATTTCGTCAGGCATGGTGTTAGTATCCGATCAGATACTTCTTGTGGTGCGTCGAGAGATCAAAGAAGTCGTCTGCGATCGCCTTGAGCGATGCAGATGCACTCTGTCCAAAGGTTGCGACTTCTACCTGTATACCATGGTGGTAGCGCAAGTAGTTGCACAGCGGGACGAAGTCTCCGTCTCCAGAGATAATGATAACCGCATCGAGTTTCGGTGCCATCGTGACTGCGTCGATTGCGAGTCCGATGTCCCAGTCAGCTTTCTTGCTCCCGTCATAAAAGACCTGGAGATCCTTGCTCTTGGTTTCGATCCCCGCTTTGTTGAGCGCGCCGAGGAATGCTTTCTCGTCTTCTGACTCAGTGGTGATCACGTATGCGATTGATCGTACAAGTGAACGACCGGCGAGTACATCTTTGACAATGTTAGCAAAATTTACTTTGCGTTTATAAATGTGTTTTGCGGTGTGGTACAAGTTTTGTGCGTCAATAAAAATGCCGACGCGCTGATCCTTGTGTTTGATGATTGCCATATAAAAATAAAATGAATGAAGTATATAAAATGTTCACGACGTGAACACACTCTAGTATACAACAAAACATTCCGTATCGACGGAATGTAATGCGTACTAGCCTTTGATGATTTTTGACATTTCTTTGTGGTGATCGGGATTTGTCTTCTCGAGTACCTTCAGATGTCCTCGTCGGTCCGCTACCATTTTGATGAGACCGCGGCGAGAGTGGTTGTCTTTCTTGTGCTTTTTGAGGTGGGTCGCAAGCATATCGATCTTTTCGGTGAGCATTGCTACTTGCACCTTCTTAGAACCAGTGTCTTTGGTGTGGACCTGGTGCTTTTTGATGATTGTTTGCTTTTTCTTTGTCGTTAACATGGTCCCGTCATCATAACACACCCTTCCCACAAACGCAAGTACTACCCTATCTTTAGTATTCTGATACCAAATACTAGACAACATGGTGGTTTTGTAGTATAAGAAAACAAAAAAGGAGGTACACATTGAAAGAAAAATATGAGCTAAGAAATAGAAAAATCATTGATTTCTACTACCAGAACAAACCCGTGATTGAAAGAGTGAAATCTCAAGTCACCGGCGTGCTTATGTATTTAAAAAAAGAAGTGAAAATCATTGAACGGTTTGGTGATCTTTCGGAAAAGGTGTTTCCTATAGAGAACACGGTACTATATACGTCCGAAGTAACCCTGCTGGGAAATAGAAAAACATTTTTTGTTAGGTTTAAAATCAAATTACAAGAACCGCAGTTGGCAGGATATGGAGCATCAGCACGTTCATTTGCTGATGGAAACATAGCAATACAGTCGTCTCTTGTAGACAAAAAAGTACTATGTGATCTTCTTTATCAACAAATTACTGCACTTTTACAAGGGGTAATGAGTGAAGAATTGTTTTTGAATAACTTTTTGTATCCGTTACAAAAACAATTTCCCAAAGAAATTATTCGAGTCCATTATGCAGGAAGCAACAAGGACCGAACCAGGGGAATTGATTTTATAGTCGAGTACAAATCACCCGAGCTTACACACAGCTTTGACATCAATTTCAATCTCAAATCTTCGGGTAATTACATTGAAAAGCACAAAGAAAAGTATCCGATGGTAAGTACATTTATTTTTAAGGCAAATTATTTGTACGATAAAAATCGGTTGACCCGCAAATTCTTTTCTTTTCTAAAAGAAGTTATTGTAAATGACGTTGCTCATTTTTGAACCCTGGCCCGCTTTCAAGCGGGCCTTTTTATGTCGCACAATATTCACGCTATACTACAGATATGCAATTTGCGGCTGCTCAGCGTCAGTTTCTAGAATATATTGAGATCGAAAAAGGTCGCTCACTAAAAACAGTGCAAAACTACGAGCACTATCTCTCGCGTTTTGCGCGCGACATGCGCATCGCCTCGGTCACTGACATCACCGAAGACAAACTGCGCGAGTTTCGCCTCAAGCTCAATCGTGCCCCAGGGGTCAAGGTTCGTGGTCAAGCATCGGCGACCATGAAGAAAAATACGCAGAACTACTACATGATTGCAGTGAGATCATTTCTGAAAT
>CAZSWF010000010.1:0-25377 GCA_964610995.1 uncultured Candidatus Saccharibacteria bacterium | reverse complement strand
TAATGCTATCTATAAATGAAAGCAGCTTGGTTTTAGAACCAAGATAACGCCTTTGAGTTATACAAATCTTTTTATTTCCAAAATATGCATCGTCCATATTTATAGAATAGCATAACTTCTTTGTTTTGTGTAAATTAGGCAGGAATTTTTGCCGTAGGCAACGCCGTCAGGCGTTCAAGCGAGCCACACTTTTGGGGTCGGGTCGGGGGCGACCCCAAAAGACACACAAATAAAACAGATTTTTACCTTTAAGAAATTAAAAAATCGGCGGGGGTAAAATAGGAAAATCAAAAATCTGTTTTATTTGGGTGTGCCGTGCGTAGCACGGCGTGGCTCGCTCGGAAGTTTCATTTTTTGGTGCTGAAATGGGTTTGAGCAAAATCTAAAAAGTGAGCACGTGAATGTTGTGAAGGTTTGGAGGAAAGAAAAAAGCCCAATTAAGGGCTCCAAATAGCTTTTATGCATCATGCAATCACTTCAGGCACATCGAGCAAGAAACTTTTCATTTCTTCCAATGCTTCTGTTAAGTCTGATGGTGACCATGCTGGTATTTGCTCTTTTTTGGTAACACTTTTTTGATCTACCACCTAATGTTATAATAAAAATATGTTCACTTACCTTACCTTTGAAGTTATTTCTGGCGTCATTGGATTTTTTGCAATAGTTATCTTACTTCGTCACCTATATAAAAATCCTGGTATACATAAAACAATAAGACAACCCGGGATATACATCCCTATTCTTCTTTTCATTATCGCATTTTTTGCTGGGCTTATTTCAAATAAAACATACCCTCCCAACTTTGCTATGCCGGGATTTATGCATTCTCATGCACCAGGTAAATTAGCTGCATCCATTCCATTTAATAAAATTCTTGAATTCTTTAGATATGAAAAGCGATTTGAGAGAGTTGAAGATATAGGAGCTAACCCAAATCTTGTCCCATCAGAAGCACAAAAACCGGACGCAGATGGCATAGTGAGAATTAGTTTAACTGCTCAAGAAGTAATATCAGAAATCTCTCCCGGTATTTACTTTAATTATTGGACTTATAATAAGCAAGTTCCAGGGCCAATGCTTAGGGTCAAAGAAGGTGACACAGTAGAGCTCTCTCTCACAAACGACCCTTCAAGTCTCCATGATCACAATATAGATCTCCATGCAGTTACAGGCCCTGGAGGCGGAGCTGCTATAACCCACGTAGCGCCTGGCGAGACAAAAGTATTCAAGTGGAAAGCTTTAAATCCAGGACTTTATATTTATCATTGCGCTATGCCAAACGTCAGTACACACAACTCTCATGGGCAGTACGGATTGATATTGGTTGAGCCAAAGGAAGGTTTCTCAAAAGTAGATAAAGAGTTTTATATTGTTCAGGGGGAACTATATACTATGGGCCAACTTGGTAGAAAAGGTCTTGTGCCATTCGACTCAGAGGCCCTACTTGATGGTATGCCCAATTATGTAACTTTCAATGGAAAAATAGAAAATGCACCACGAATGACAGCAAAGGTTGGAGATAGAATTAGAATGTATATTGGTAATGGTGGGGTCAATCTAATATCATCCTTCCACGTAATCGGTGAAATATTCGACACTGTTTACCCAGAAGCTAACATCGGGGGCGCTGTATATAAAAACGTTCAGACGACAGCAGTGCTTCCAGGGGGAGCGACTATTGTAGAATTCACTGTCGATGTTCCAGGTAAATATTTACTTGTTGACCATGCCCTTGCTCGTATGAATAAGGGTACCTGGGCTGTACTTGAGGTATCTGGGTCTGCAAACCCATCAGTATTTAGCCCTGTTGGCGATACAAAAGAAGCAGAGCAACCAATGCATACTAATTAGTATTCTATACTCATTCGAACATCCCCGCCTGTTGCATGGTAAACTGCCCCAAGCTTGGAGCATAGACAATCCCCTATTAAGGAGTACTATCAAAATATAGAACTAAATTATGAAAATAGACCACCACATTGAACAATTCATTTTATCTTGTGAGTCAAAAGCTCTGGCAACATACGGTGAAAGTATAAACGTCGTCCCAGTGTCTTCTATTAAGATAGTAGAAGGTAATATTTGGCTTATAAATTATTTCATGGATAAAACACTTACGAATATTCTCCTTAATAAATCAATATCATTGGTATGTTGGAGAAAAATGATGGGTTTTCAAATTAAGGGCAGTGTTGAGTACAAAGTAGAAGGAGAGGACTTTAATATTGCTACAACTTGGATAAAAGAAATCCTACCAGAAAGGGTTGTAAAAGGCTTGATAATTTTAACACCAGAAGAGATATATGATATTTCTCCAAATAAAGATACCTTGGAAAAATTTTCACTTGAACAATAGTTTACATTAATAAGGAGCTACACTCTTAAGTATCTCTGGGATTATAGAAATTTCTAAAAATTACCTTAAGAGGATTTTCATAATTTGATTATAACAAACTCTTTCGAACATCGTCCAAAGTTCGGAGCAAACAAAAAAACACCTTTTAAGGGGTGTTTAAAAACTTTAGGCTATACCTCTTCAGGCATTTTCACCAGTGAACTTTTAAGCAAAAGTTGCTCATTGGTATCAACTTCAGAAAATAACCAAAAATACGTTTCTGTGATTTTCCTCATTTTCTTTCTTCCTGCGTACATCTTTTTTGTGATTTGTTTTTCTTTAATACCTGAATGGCCATCAAAGTACAAGTTCACTAACCTCATTGTACCTGCTTCATAGAAACAGAAGATATTGTTACCAATCCTTAAATGAGAGAACTGTAGTGGCTCTTGCCCAAAAGATTCTCTTACCTGCAAAAAAGTTTCTTTTGTTACCTTTTCAGAGTGTTTATTATTTTCTTCTTTGGAAAGAAGTTCCTTGATCCATTTCTGAATCAAGCACACATTTTCAAAAATGTAGATTGAGAATTTACTTGAAAAATGAGGCTTACCTTCAAGAAAAGGAAGCCAAAGATTATCATTTGTATTTACTAGCATAAAGAACTGTTTTAGAACCTTATATTAACATATTTAATTAAATTGTCAATTAACTAAACGCCCCTTACTTATACTCTCTGATTTCCCTATTTCTATTCGAACATCATCCCACGCTCGGAGCAACATAAAAGTAATACTTTTAATCAAAAAAGCCTCACGGTTAAGTGAGGCTTCGAGCGGGTACATTTTAGCTATTTCTGTAATTATTGTTTACCCAAATAAGATCGCCATTTTCTTTTGAAATAGACTTAATCCAATGGTAACCCCAATGAAAGTTATGCTCCATAGAATCTTTCATTGAAATCCCTCCAATAGATTGGCCAAGACTACCATCAGGTACTATGATTTTATTACCATCAACTTTGTTTCTGGGATTTTTTAGCGCTATGGTTTTATCGCAATCATCTGTTACCTCGACAATATAAATACCAAAATATGACCAGTAACCACTAGGGTTAGTAAAGGTTTTTTTATCTGTGTTCATTGAAAATGTTTTCTCTACTCTACCTTCCTTATTTGACAAAGTCAAGGGATGGTTGTAAGGTGAGGGAAACTTTAAAAACAATTAAACATGAATAAAAAACTACTTGCTAATTTTATGTTTGAAATTAGTACTCTTCGTAAAACAGCTCGTTCACATCGTCAAACACTTTTAACTGATGCTCTAAGTGACAATATCGCAAGCCATTCATTTCAGGTTGTAGCTTTCGGTATATTTCTTGCTGAAATTGAAGGGGCGAAAATTGATCGAGTTGTCTGTATGTGCACAAGTCATGATTGGTCAGAAACAAGATCAAATGACCATAACTGGGTTCATAAAAAATATGTAACTACTGATGTTGATGCGATTATTTCAGATCAGTTTCTGCTACATCAATCCCCTTACATGAAAGGCGTAATTGCAGAATATGAAGAAAGAAAAACTCTGGAATCAATCATCGCAAAAGATGCTGACACCTTAGATCAGCTACTACTCCTAAAGGAATATGAGCATCAGGGTAACAAGGAAGCAACACTCTGGCTTGAAGGTAAAACAACAAAAAGACCTTACGCCTGGGTAGATCGACTCAAACTTGAATCAGCTAAAGAATTAGGGAGAGCAATTTACGACATCTGTCCTTCTGACTGGTGGAAAGATTCTCATGTAAACAACTTGTAATAATTTAATAAAACTACTCGAAAGGGTGGTTTTTTTGTGCACATGAGCACATTGTGAACTTCGTGAGACTGGGTAGATGTGTAAAGGAAGATAGTTTTTTGAACATCCTCCCAAGTTTGGAGCACGTGAACGTTGTGCATGTTTTGAAGATCCGGAGCAAAGAAAAAGTCCTGTGTTTTACCACAGGACCAGGCACCTCGCGTATCATCGAATTATGCCAAAAAAATAAAGTAGGTAAGGTATACCTAGGATCTTTTACAGTCGGGCGGTGTGTGCAAGGCAAACCGACCCCATTTGCCCCCGACTCTTACAATGCACAACCAGTGAGCTGTTACGCACTCTTTAAAGAAATGGCTGCTTCCAAGCCAATCTCCTGGCTGTTATTGCATTGCGGGAATTCGTTGAGATAGTAACTTATTTATGACGATATATCAAACAAGTCCGAACATCCTCAATTTGGGAACAATTAACTATATTTAAATGGTTTAAAAAACACCTTCTGGGAAACTACTTCATGCATACCCGTGATAGCCAATTGTGGCGCTTGCTGGTATGCTCTCCATATGAATATAAAAAGTGCCGTTTTTGTCCGCTCTGTTGTCGATGATGCAAGCATGCTCACTGACAATCTCCCGCAGATTGCGTTCATTGGACGATCCAATGTTGGTAAATCAAGCCTTATCAATGCCATTACTGGGGTCAACGATCTTGCCCGATCAAGTAACACTCCCGGACATACCCGAGAGCTCAACTTTTTCCTCATCAACAAATCATGCTACTTTGTCGACCTTCCAGGCTACGGCTATGCACAAGGGTCACACGCACATCGTGACATGCTCGGAGAGCGTATCCGATGGTACTTTGCACACGCCACTATCCCACTTCACAAAGTCGTACTCATCATCGATGCCAAGGTTGGCCCCACACGAGACGACCAAGAGATGTGTGCATATCTAATGGAAACGAAACGAGATATCGTGATCGTCGCCAACAAGATCGATAAACTCAAGGCAAACGAGATCAAAAAGAGTCTTGCAGCTATCACCTCGATCCTCGGTCCTCATACCCTCATCCCCTTTTCTGCAGAAAAGAAACTAGGCGTTGGGGTACTCACAGAAGCTATTTTGGTGAGATAGGTTTAACTATTTGTTATCAGTATTCTCTTGAGAGTCAATATATACTAATAAAAAACACTACAGTACTATGTAGTGTTTTTATTCCCTCAGACTCATTCGAACATCGTCCCACGCTTGGAACACTATTCATAATCTTTACGGCTGTTATACTGTACGTATGAAAAAAATACTTGGACTTACATCATTTTTAGCAATCATTGCAGGAGTAGTGCTCATAGTGGGCGGAGTATGGGGTATCGTTTTTACGTATAAAAATGTCGCCAGAGAAAACATCACGACACCTGCTGACGCAACAATCCCCAACACGCCCGTACGCGGACCATTCACATTAAAATCTCAGGCAGATGTCATACGACACCATGTTCTTGAAACAACGGGTGGCAAAACATACTCCGAGATGCCGCAAAAAGTTCAAAAAATAGACTCAAACGGAAATCCAATATTCAACGATGATGGCACGCCGACGATGGTACCAAACGATGCTCGTACGATCTGGATCACTGCAACCGCACTGACAACCGCACTACACCTCGGGATTGTTACATACGTTTTTTCAGGATTGATCGTACTTTTTGGCATCATTTCTGTATGGACCGGTATTACTTTTTACAGTATAAAAAATAACTTTTATACGATTGACACAGTTTCTAAAACGAAGTAGCTTTGAAATGAAAAAGCCCTGAAAAATTCAGGGCTTTTATAGATTATCGACTATACCATTGAGTGAGCCAGCCTTTCATTTGAGCTATCTCGGTATTTTGAGCAGAGATGATCGCTTGTGAGAGATCTTTGATTTCTTGACGCTTTGCATTGGTGAGCGCAAGTTGCGCCATTTCTACCGCGCCTTCGTGGTGCACGATCATCTCGGCGAGGAATGCTCGGTCAAACTCGTCCCCTGTTTTGCCCGCGAGTGCTGCATTCATATCTGCCATCATCGATGCCATATCCATACTACCGTGCATCATCGTGCCGTCTGGCATCATATGAGTGCCATACTTATTGCCTGTCACAGGTAGGCGCCAGATAACAAGACCGAGAAGTAGCCCACCAAGAGCACCAATAATAATGTATTGAAACATGTGTTTATTTTGCATTCGAGTATTATAACAAACTAATATGCAATTCCTAATATTTTCAACACGATAGCAGCAACAGGATCAGCGCTTGTGCCATAGACCATAACTCCTCCGAGTAAGCCCGTGATTGACATAGTAACGAGCCCTAGAACCGCAAGTGTTTTCGAAAGAATAGGGTGGGTCAACAAGTCTCTAAAAAATGTAACCACTTTTGGTATGTGCAACGATGGGGCACGTGCTGCAACCCAAGGAGTTGCTAGGAGTAATATCTCGCCAATCAATATAAGTCCGTACATCCACGTTGCAGTATTTGCAAAGAGTGCGTGTGCTTGAACAATATCTTGCTGTGGACGAGTGAGATACTCTGCAGTTTCTCCGGTAGAAAGCGATGCAAATGCTCCTAGTATTCCAAAGAAAAGAAGCGCTCGCTCAATATGTTTCCACGAAACTGACGGAAGCCATCTTTGGAGAGGGAGTAGTTTGATACCCGAATACACGACCAAAAGCGCAATGGGAAAATGGACAAAAATTGGATGGATGTTGTACGTCATATTATTTCTTTAGTATAGCAAACATACGCTTGATAGTATTTGATCAATCAGGAGATCACGTCGTAAGAATACTAGCTACAATTGCTATTTTTTTCATATACTTCTAGTATACACCCATACACCAGCGCGTCGGTGGTGGTGACAATCTACACACTATGAAACAATACATCCCCCTTACACTCAACATCATTGCGCTCATTGCGGCGACTATTCTCGTCGGTACCCACTTTCACTATGAAGGACTTTCGACGATTTTCTTTGCTCTTATTGCACTTGGTGCAGGGTATTTATTTGGTACATGGACATGTCACCTGCATAAAAAAGTGGGAGGGTTTTGGATTACGATTGGTTTGTTTGTTGCGCTCAACATGCTGCACTCTATGATTGATGGAGCCTCAATCGGGGGTATAGCTTCTATCAGTAGTGCAGTCGCGGTTCTTTCTCATGAAGCTGCGCGTCAGCCGGCACTCTACATTGTGCTCTGGGGTATGCTGACACCGTTTGTATCACACAAACCATCACGCTTACTCATTACCCCACTTGCAGTCACTGGTGTCTGGGTACTCGGTATATATCTTGGCAACAGCACACTGACATATCTTGGAGAGATCACTTGGCTCAACCATGTTGCAGATATGGCAGGATTCTTGTTTATTGGAGATATTGTGCACCATGTAATTGAAGAATACCGCAAGTGCACCAACACTAGCACGTGTTGCCATGTTGATGCGTAAATGAAAAACCCTGCACGTTAGTGCAGGGTTTTTCATAAACAATAGTTAGCCTTGAGTTTCTTCTTCTGCTTTCTCTTCAGAAGCTACTTCTTCTGCTACTACTTCAGCTCCTTCGTGAGCTGCTGCAGCCTCTGCTGCTTCTTTCTGTTTCTGGATTTCTTCTTCGGTCATAGTGGTATTCTCGAATTATTAATAATTCCTAATTCTTTGAATTAGAGCATCTAGTATAGCTGCTCTGTTGACAAAAAGATAGAGAGATTGTTTTATGACACACATATCTGGCTTTGCCTATCGTTAGGACCAGAGAGAGCTTGTATGCTATAGTTGCTATAGGGTCGTACCCTCTCATACTCATGTAAGGGAAGTCTCAAGGATACTGCAACCGAACATCACTTTTATAGGTAGTGTTCACTGTAGGCGAGCTGAGTACTCCCCCCTTACGAAAGTAGTTTGGAAAGTAACCTTCTGCATGTATAGTCTCCGTAAGGAGGCTTTTTGCATTATTTGCTATACTCTATACGCTATGCGTCATCACTCTCGCCTTCCGCTCATTGTCTCGATTAGCGCTATTGTCATAGTACTCGGTGCAAGCACATACGGTATCTATCGATACCAACTCCTCATAAAAGAAAATGAGCAACTCGCCGATACGGTGACGAGCCTGCGTGGCAGCATACAGGGACTGGAGAATAACCTCTCACTGACCGAGTACGAACGCGACAAGATAACGACTGCACTCGCCGAGTCTCAGACCCAAGCAGACCAGCTCGCTGCACAAGCCGAGCAACTCGAAAGCAAAGTTGGCGACTTCGAAAAGTTGCAATCCCTAGACCCTGAACTCATCAAAAAATACTCAAAAGTATACTTCCTCAACGAGCACTACACTCCAACATCTCTCGTAGATATCGACCCAATATATGTCAGTCCAGCCGATCGCACGCTGCAGATTCATGGCAACGTAGCGCCATATCTCGAGTCCATGCTCGAGGATGCAAGAAATGAAGAACTCAGTTTACTTGTAGCAAGCGCCTATCGATCATTTAACAGCCAAGCATCGCTCAAAGCCGCCTACAAGGTAACGTACGGCACTACTGCTGCCAACAGGTTCTCTGCAGATCAGGGATATTCAGAACACCAACTCGGCACCACGGTAGACCTCACCACCGCAAGTACACGCAATCTCACAACATCGTTTGATAAGAGCAAAGAGTACGCGTGGCTCGCAGCGCATGCACACGAGTACGGCTTTGTGCTCTCGTATCCCAAGAACAACAAGTACTATATCTACGAACCATGGCACTGGCGCTTCGTCGGAGTAGCACTTGCAACCAAGCTCCATGAAGATGGGAAGTACCTCTACGATGTTGATCAACGCGAGATCGATAGCTACCTTGGTGTCATCTTTGACTAGCTACTTGGCAAAACGTTTGAGAAGCGCAATAAAAACCGGCGTTGCAATAGCAGCAACCAAAATAACAATGAGTCCTATATAGCCCATATTGGCAAGGTTTATTTTTCTTCCAAAAAAGTACCCCGCAAGAGTCACCGCGCTAATCCAAAATACCCCTCCAACAATACTCCATATACGAAACGTCTGTCGCCGCATAGCAACTACTCCAGCAAAGTATGGCACGATCGTACGAAGTACAGGAACAAAGCGTGCAAAAAAAATAGCGAAAATACCATACTTATCATAAAAGCGTTTCGCACGATCTAAGTGCTCCTGTTTTACTTTGGGCAACCTCTTTACCATTCCCCGCCCTGTTGTAGCACCAAGCCAATACCCCAAAAAATTACCAGCAATTGCAGCACTGATTAGGAGTGGGACAAGGAGCAAAAGGCTAACTTCTCCACCAGTAGCAAGCATCCCTACTGCAAAAAGAAGACTATCTCCTGGCAAGAAAAATAGGAAAAATACCCCATTCTCTCCCAATATTATTAAAAATACGACTGCATACAATACTATACCTGAGAGAGATTCGATATTCATACAGTACAGAGTATAGCAGGGTATGCTACTATTGCTTACGTATGAAGAAGCTGCATCGATTTTTCCTCCAAGAACTCCCGACCCAAGAGACGTTTTCTATTACCGAACCCAGATTGCTTCACCAACTCTCAAAAGTCCTTCGCTACACACCAGGCGAAGAGCTCATTATTTTCTCAGAAGGAAGTGATGATATTGTCATTCGCATTCTCGCGATACAGAAAAAAGAAATTGAAGTACATAAAGAGCGAACACTACCTGCCGTACCAACCTCTTCTCGAAACATCATTGCAGCAGTCAGTATCATCAAACGCGACCTGTTTGAACTAGTCGTACAGAAGCTCACCGAACTTGGCGTACGAGAGATTGTACCGATACTGGCCGATCGCACCGTCAAACTCTCAATCAATATGGACCGGCTCAGCATCATTAGCCGCGAAGCAACAGAACAGTCGGGGCAAAACACACTTGTACATATACACGAACCGATGACACTTGCTACCTGCCTGACTACATTCCCCTATCAAAGCATCGTATTTGATCCTCGAGAGAGCACAAGTGTAGTAGCACTCACAGAGCAGGTGGTCATGTACATCGGCCCAGAGGGTGGCTGGAGTCCTGAGGACATAGCGCAGTTGTGCGCACACGGCGCACAGTTTCGGACACTTGGATCTACCATCCTGCGCACAGAGACTGCAGCTATTGTTGGTGCATACAGTATACTATCCTAATGCTCATCCACACGATCATTCTTGGTATTGTCGAAGGCCTGACGGAGTTCGTCCCCGTATCTTCGACTGCACATCTACTCCTGACCGGCCACCTACTCGGTATGCCGTCTGATCAGTTCCTCGAAGCGCTCTCGATCTGCATTCAAAGCGGTGCGATCGCTGCAGTCATTTACTACTTCTGGCAGCTCATCTGGAGACACACTACACTCATCCCCAAGATCATCGCAGGGTTTATTCCCACCGCTATTGCTGGTCTCACGCTCTATCCCCTCATAAAAAACATATTTGACAACGTTGCCGTCATTGGTGTGGCACTCATCATCGGTGGTGTCGGACTACTCTTGATCAAACCCGTCGACGAACCAACTATCGTCACAGATCTCACGTACAAACAAGCCATCTGGCTCGGCATCGCACAGATCGCAAGCTTCATTCCTGGAGTCTCGCGTGCGGGTGCGACACTCATCGGTGGTACACTCATGCGCATCCCTCGTGCAACTATCGTCACGTTTTCATTCCTCCTTGCGATCCCGACCATTCTCGGTGCAAGCGTCGTCGAGTTCACCCATATCGAAGGCTTGTTCCCTGCGCAGTGGGCACTCATCGGAGTCGGTACACTCGTTGCGTTTGTCACGGCACTCCTGACGATCAAATGGTTCCTCGCACTACTTACAAAAAAACCACTCGCATGGTTTGGGTGGTATCGAATCACTATTGGTATTCTCGTACTTATATTCTTGCAATAAAAAATCCCTTACGATAATCGTAAAGGATTGGATGGTAAGATACCGAAACTAATTTTGTTTTTTGTAAAGTTCATAACCTGATTTTTTAGTATCAAGTGTAACTTTTGGCTTAACCGGCGCAGGTGGGACCGGAGTAGTTTCTGGTACTACCGGCTGAGGTTGTACTGGAGTCGGAACTGGTACTGGGGCTACTGGAATTGTTTTTTCTTCTTTAAGAAAAAGTTTCTCAGAAAGTTTGAAATCCAACTTATACCCAGTGATTCGATACAGATAGCCATTGAGTTCTATAGCTCGAGTTTTATCAATATCTTTTTTACCAAACTGGCCTTTATAAAACTTTGAAAGCGCACCAATATATGCACCTTCTAACAATACAACGTTTTCAATACCATCATTACGGACAGTATCATTTTTCATGTGATCAATGATCTGACGGTACAAATCGTAATTTTTAGTTAAAAAACCGTTTCCTCCCGTAATAACAAGGTAAGATGTATCTTTACCAGCTATAACAATTGAATCCGGGATAAGTACTACTGTTGCAGTTGTTGTTTTCATTGTTTTTTGCGCCATAGCGATCCCAGTACTCAAGATCAAGATAGCAAGAAGCAAAGTTATTCTTTTCATAATGAACTATTTTAAGTGTTTGTTTACAATATTGTTTGTTTATATATTAGCATATTTATGACTTATTGTCAAGCACCTTTCTGAGGAAGGATTTCCTATGAAGCCTTGTAATATATAGCTTTTTCAGCGCTTTGCGGTGAGTCACAGTGCCGTAGCCTTTGTTGAGTTCCCAGCCGTATCCGGGGTATTTTTTGCTTATCTTTACCATATAGGCATCTCGAGTGACCTTGGCCACAACCGATGCGAGTGAGATGATTTTGTGTTTCTGATCACCTTTGATGATAGTCTGCTGGTTTTGATATTGCAGAGGAGCTTTTAGTCCACCATCAAGTAGTACTCGTGCGTTGTTTGGATCAATACCAAGTCCAGTGAGTACTGTCGCGATACAGTCACGTATACACACTGCGATCCCCTTCTTGTCTATCTGTGCTGCGGTGCGGGAGGCGAGTGCAATTCGGATCGTGCCTGCATGTTCCATGTCGCGTGCGCGTGTATACCATTCGTCTCGAGATCGTGATGTCATTTGCTTGGAATCAGTGAGACCTACCCAACGTGCTTTTGTATAATCAGCAACCCGCATAGCAACCGCACATACTGTCACTGGTCCAGCCAGTGGTCCACGTCCGACTTCGTCTATACCGATCACCCACTGGGGGCTCGTGGTTTTGGTCGATTTTTGCATCTCTGTCAATATAACAGACCAGTCGGTACACTGCTATAATAGGCAATCATGTCATTCGTACATCTCCACACCCACAGCCACTACTCTCTCCTGGATGGTCTCTCCAAGATCCCGGATTTGGTGAAAAAAGCCAAAGAGTTCGGCATGCCCGCACTTGCGCTGACCGATCACGGCAGTATGTACGGTGCTATCGAGTTTTATAACGAATGCCGCAAGCACGAGATCAAACCGATCATTGGGGTCGAGGCATACATGGCGGAACGTACCCGCTTTGACAAAGAACCAGGGATCGACTCAAAAAGATACCACCTCACCCTCCTTGCCAAAAATAATGCAGGCTACAAAAACCTGATGAAAATGGTCTCCAAAGCAAACCTCGAGGGTTACTACTACAAACCTCGCATGGACCACGACCTGCTTCGCGAGCATGCCGAAGGTATCATCTGTCTATCAGGCTGCCCCGGTAGTCGCTTCATTACCTATGTGAAAAATGACAATATCCAAGAAGCCAAAAACCTCCTCATCTTTTACATAGAAGTATTTGGCAAAGAAAACGTGTATGTCGAAGTCATGAATCACAAAGAGATCGATTGGTATGTACCTTTGATCCCCACAATCATTACTATCGCTCAAGAACTAGACCTACCACTCGTCGGCACATGGGACTCACACTACCTACACCCCGACGATGCAGAGGCGCACGACACACTAGTAGCTATCAACACCGGTACTGTCGTCGGAGAGAGCAAGATATCAATGAAGGCCGGCAACTACTCATTCATCAGTCCTGATGAAGCGAGGCAGATGTTTATCGACGTACCCGGAGCTATAGAAAATACCTTGAAACTCGCAGAGACCGTGAACCTCGAGATCGAGCTCTCGCCGTGGCGCTTCCCGACCTATCCGATCCCCGAAGGGTCTGATTATGACACCGAGCTTCGCAAGGCAGCATTTGGAGGTCTGAAAGAAATGCAGTACGCAGAAACAGACGAAGTGCGCGAGCGTATTGAGTTTGAGCTCGATATTATCAAAAACAAAGGGTTCTCATCATACTTCCTCGTCGAAGCAGACCTCGTGAAGTCTGCACGCGAAATGGGTATCTACACCAACACTCGAGGATCTGCAGCGGGCTCGCTCGTGTCGTACCTGATGGGTATCACGACAGTCGATCCCCTCAAATACAAACTGCCGTTTGAACGATTCTTGAACCCTCTGCGTCCCGGTATCCCTGATATTGATCTCGACATTGCTGATGATCGTCGTGACGACTTGATCATGTACGTCCGAGAAAAATACGGCATGGGTGCCGTCGCGCAAATCTGTACGTTTGGTACGATGGCAGCTCGTGGCAGCGTGCGCGACGTTGCGCGTGCGCTCGGGTACCCCTACGCAGTCGGCGACAAAATATCTAAAATGATCCCGATGGGTAGCCAAGGCTTCCCTATGACGATCGATCACGCACTTGAGCTCGTCTCTGAACTCAAAGAGCTCTATGATACTGATCGCCCGACCAAGGAGATCATAGAGATGGCCAAGAAAATAGAAGGCAATGTGCGCCATATCTCGATCCACGCTGCTGGAGTCGTGATCGCACCGACCCCCGACATTACCGACTACTCACCGATTCAGTACGACCCCAAAGGCGACCAAAAGATCATCACCCAGTACGATATGTTCTCAGGAGGGCGTGATGGTGTGGTCAACATGCCCAAGTTTGATATGCTTGGGATCCGCAACCTGCAGTTCATCACCGGCACGATCGATCGTATCAAGAAAATACGCGGCATCGATATCGACATCGACACCGTACCACTGGATGACCCCAAGGTCTTTGCGATGCTCTCGCGTGGAGAGACCGTCGGTGTGTTTCAGATGGCGGGAGCTGGTATGACTGCGTATCTCAAGGAGCTGCGTCCCAACACGGTCGAAGACCTGATGGCCATGGTCGCGCTCTATCGTCCAGGACCGATGGAAGTGATCCCCGAGTATATCAAACGCAAAGAAAACCCAAGCCTGATCACCTACCCCGACCCTCGACTCAAGGACGATCTCGAAGCATCGTACGGACTACTCGTGTACCAAGACGACGTGTTGATCACTGCGATCCGTCTCGCTGGATATGACTGGGGTGAAGCTGACAAGTTCCGAAAAGCCATGGGTAAAAAGATCCCAGCGGAAATGGCTGCACAAAAAGAAAAGTTTTATACCGGATGCAAAGAGCACGGTGGCCTCCAAACAAAGAAAATCAATGAGCTCTGGAAACTCATCGAACCATTTGCAGCGTACGGATTCAACAAGGCCCACGCAGCAAGCTACGGCATGGTCGCGTACAAAACTGCATACCTCAAGGCCAACTACCCTGCCGAATACCTCACTGCGTGTATGACCGCCGAGAGCGGCGACATCGAGACGTGTAGTGAATACATCGAAGAAGCAAAACGTATGGGGTTTGTGATGCTACCCCCCGACATCAATGAATCATTTTCAGACTTCACGGTAGTGGTAGAAAACGGTGAGGTAACAAAAAACATTCGTTTCGGACTCGGCAATATAAAAAACTTTGGGGACGAAATAGGAAAAGCCATCATCATAGAACGCAAGGCGCGCGGCCCGTATACCTCGATCGAAAGTTTCCTCGAACGAGTCCAACACAAAAACCTCAACAAAAAGTCTGTCGAAGCACTCGTGATGTGTGGAGCACTCGACGCTTTTGGCGAACGCGGACAGTTGCTCGCCAACATGGACCAACTACTCGCATTTCATAAAGGCATGATCAGTAGCGGGAGTCCCGACGAGAGTCTCTTTGGCGAGCTTGGTGATGCCGCACCGAAAAGCGTGCTTACGCTCCGAGACACCGAGCCCGCGTCTCCGCAGACGAGACTGACCTGGGAGAAAGAGCTTCTCGGGCTCTATATCTCTGGTCACCCCCTCGACCAGTTTGCCGAGCAGTTGAGCAAAGCCACCACCACCGTCGCAGCATTACTCGCTGGTGGTACCGTCCGAGACCAGCTCCTCGTGGCACACATCGACACGATCAAGCCGATCACGACCAAGAGCAACACCCGCATGGCATTTGTCACACTCCACGACAAGACAGGCAGTGCTGAAGGCGTTATCTTTCCAGAAGCATTCAAAGAGTATGGAGCTCTCTTGGCAGAAGGAAGTGTGGTTGTCCTCAAATGCGGCACTAGTAAACGAGATGATCGTATATCGATCACTATCGACAAAGTAAAGGTGCTTACTTGACACAAAAATGTTTTGAGGTAAACTAAATACAACCAAAATCATTGTTCTATGCAAAAAGACAGAAGAATTATTGAAATGGAAGAAGATTTTCCAAAACTCGAACAACTTCTAAAAGGAGAACCTATACGTAAAACCACGAGGCTGGAAAATTTAAAAAATGGTATTTTGAACTATAAAAACAATCGCTCGTTGGGTAAACGTATAATTTTTAATATCTATCGGCTCAAGTACGGCAAGTATCCCGATGAGAATATTATGAAAGATCTCGAAAGAATTTTTATTCCTCCTCTTCTTCCTTATTTAAATCAAAAACAACCTTCTCTATTTGGTTAATCTGATTAATGACTACTTCGGTAGTCATTTTTTACCCATACTAAAACCCCGCATTGCTGCGGGGTTTTAGATTATTGATAGATTACGCATCCATCTTTTCGATCTTGCTCATAATGCTAAACATTTCAGCAGTATAGGCAGGGATCACTGAGTTGTACGCCTTGAGCTTCTGCTCTATCGTCTTGTTGGCATAGTATCGAGCAGTACGCTCCATGTTGCCTCCAAGGTGGGCTGCAACCGTGTTGGTCGCTTCTTCGAAGCTATCAAAGTGAATCTTACATGATCCCCACCCGTACGGGTTGAAACTCTTGTAACAGACAAACTTTCCTCCAGTACTTTCGCGCATGGCGATTGCAGGGAGAAGTCTCCAGTCGAGACCATTCTTCTCTGCAGCAATGACCATCGCCATACCGTGACCGGCAAGCGGGAGGTCGTATTGTGCATAGTAGGCATCGATCTTTGCGGCCTTGGCCTCTCGATCCTTCTGGAGCGTGAGCTCTTGGAGGGAGACAGCGTCATCGGTTGCAATAATCTTTGAGACTGCATCACCGACCGACGCCGTAAAGGTGTTGATCGAGAGAGTAGTCGCTACAAGGGGAACAAGAATAAAAGAATGGATAAGGTTTTTGGTTGTGTGTTTCATAAGTTCCGGTTTAGCTCCGGAGGAACTTCGTGACGGTGGACTTTCATCGTTTAGAATGAAAAATCCTAGAGCGTGATGCTCCAGGAACTTCTATATAATAGCATATTCGTAAATTATTGTCAATAGTTATACAATTAAAAAAGGTAGTGTCAAATGAAAAATACCCTTATTTTATAAGGGTATTTTAGACCATATATGTTGACAATTTAGCAAGAAAATTGTCTTATTTTATTATCCTGTCAGGTCCATTCATGGGTTCCCTATTTTGTGGTCGCAGTGGTGGTGCCAATACTTCCAACCATGCTCGTTACCTGCTCTTTGAGACGATTTTCCATCTCCTTAAAGAGACGGGTTGCTTCCTTTTTGTACTCAACGAGGGGTTCTCGCTGCCCATATGAACGAAGTCCTACTGATTGGCGCATGTGTTCCATAGTGTCGATATGCTCCACCCAGAGTATGTCTGTAGTATAGAGAATGATCTTGCGTACCTGCTCCCAAAACGGAGTTTCTCCCACGAGCGCTATCTTTTCTTGGGCAAGTTCGGTGATCTCTGCCCCTCCAAACGAGTACAGTGTGCTCATGATATGGCCTGGATCACTCTGTACCATTGCTCGGCGACGTCCGTAGACGATGTCTCGCTGGTATGCGAGCACGGTGTCGTACTCGAGTGTATGCTTGCGAGCATCGAAGTTGAAGCCTTCGATTTTCTTTTGGGCACTCTCGAGTGCGCGAGAGACAATACTATTAGTGATCGGCATATCTTCTGCCATTCCGAGACGCCCCATCATGCTTTTGATACGATCAGAGCCAAAGATACGCATGAGATCATCGTCGAGGGATACATAAAACTGTGTCTCCCCTGGATCTCCTTGTCGACCGGCTCGTCCTCGGAGCTGGTTGTCGATACGACGTGCCTCATGTCGTTCGGTACCGATGACATAGAGCCCCCCCATTGCGCGGACCTCATCTTGCTGTTCGGGAGTTGATGGGTTACCTCCGAGTATGATGTCCACTCCACGCCCTGCCATGTTGGTCGCAATGACCACAGACTTTTTACCTCCAGCTTGTGCGGTGATCGAGCCTTCTGACTCATGATTTTTTGCATTGAGTACTTGATGGGTCACACCTTCGCGCTTGAGGTATGCAGAGAGAAGTTCGTTTTTCTCGACTGACACTGTACCGATCAGTACCGGCTGCCCTTTTTCATAGAGCTCTTTGACCTTGCGAGCGATCGCCTTGAACTTGCCTTCTTCGGTCAGGAAAATAAGGTCGGCATGGTCGATACGTGCACTTGTTTTGTGCGGAGGAATACTCACAACTGTCAATCCGTATACCTTCATGAACTCTTCTTCTGAAGTTTTGGCGGTCCCCGTCATTCCCGAAAGTTTTTTATAAAATTTGAAGTAGTTTTGATACGTAATCGATGCAACAGAGCGAGTTTCTTGTTCTACCTTAACGCCTTCTTTTGCCTCAATCGCTTGATGGAGACCTTCACTCCAGCGTCGTCCTGGCTGCATACGGCCGGTGAATGGGTCAACAATGATGACCTCGCCGTCTTTGACGACGTAGTCCTTGTCTTTGTGAAAAAGTGCACGAGCACGCACTGCAGTCTCAAGGTAGTGCACATACTTGATACTTTTCTCGGTGTACATGTCGGTGATACCGAGGAGCTTCTCTGCTTTGGTGATACCGTCATCGGTCAGCTGGATCGCGCGCTGCTTTTCATCCATTGTATAGTCTGCTTCTGGCTCAAGCTTGGCAGCAACATCGCGCACGGTCTTGTACAAACTCTCTGAGTCAGCTACTGGACTGGAAATGATAAGCGGAGTACGTGACTCGTCGATCAAGATGGAGTCCACCTCGTCTACTACCGCATATGCGTGTCCACGCTGGACGATCTGGTCTTTGTGCTGGACGAGGTTGTCTCTGAGATAATCGAAGCCAAACTGACTGTTGGTACCATATGTGATGTCTGCTGCATATGCATCGGCACGAGTCACTGGTCGCAGAAACTGCTGGACTACCTTGAATCCTCCTTTTTCATCGCGCTCACTGTCGAGATCTGCACTAGTATCTGCTGGTACATGACTTGGGTCGTATATAAATGATGCATGCTGATCGTTGAGGATACCTACTGAGAGTCCGAGGAATGTATAGATTTCTCCCATCCATGTCGCATCGCGACGCGCAAGGTAGTCGTTGACAGTCACGACGTGTACCCCTGCACCTGCGAGAGCATTGAGATATACCGGCAGTGTAGCCACGAGTGTCTTTCCTTCACCGGTACGCATTTCGGCTATTTTGCCTTCGTGAAGCACCATACCACCGAGCAACTGTACGTCGTAGTGGCGCTTGCCGAGTGTACGCTTTGAGGCTTCGCGCACGAGCGCAAATGCTTCGGGTAGAAGTGTATCGAGCGACTCACCTGCCACAAAGCGGGCCTTGAGCTTCTCGGTCTGTACAGGAAAGTCGGTGTCAGCGAGTGCTGCCATAGTTTCCTCGAGTGTGTTGATCTGCGCAACCTTCTTTTTGTACCCTCCAAGTTGCCCCCGGTCAAAAAAAGACTGCAAAAATGTCATTGCCATAATGACCACGACTATACCATAAAAAGGGTCGTTTTAAAAGACAAAACAAAAGCTCCCATTGCTGGGAGGTTTTGTTAAGTGGAAAAAAGTGGGAAAGATTTATCGCTTCTTTTTTGAAGCCTTCTTCTTTGCTACTTTCTTTGTAGCTTTCTTTGAAGCCTTCTTTACTGACTTCTTCTTTGCTGCTTTCTTTTTTGCTGCCATAAGATTGAATGATGTTCTGATAATAATCTGTGATGATCGACCACATGGTTTGTGATTGAACGCGTTATCACCACATGTACTATTATTATCTCGCGCATCACACACACATGCAATTATTTTTTTAAAAAAATGTGGATAACTTTTTTATTTTTTAATTTATTTTTTTAAAAAAATTTATAAAAAATATTTTATGTATACAAAAAATTTATTTTATTATAAAAAAATATTGAACCAATATTGCATAGAGATACACGCAACAAAAAAGAACCTACTGGTGTAGATTCTTTTTTGTCGTTATATCCTTGTCTTTCCCGATCTGGCAACGGCGGGTGCTAACTCCACCACAAATGCCCATGTGAGCGCAGCCGCCGATGGCAAATCACGAACCTCTATAGTATACAGACATGTATAAAATTTTCAACAGTACCTATGACGAAACCCCCTTGCGGGGGTTTCGTCGGGCATTTGTGTTGTTAAAAACTTGTGGAATATAACCTCACGACATGAGTATAGCGCACATCGATGCAAAAGTCAATCTACTGTGGATCAAATATACTTGGTTCAAGTATATCTCCTCTCAACAATTGCGCGATACGATGTCCACCATGCACCGAAGGCAGGATACCAATACCATTGCATCCGAGGTTGTAGATGAGTCGTGCATTGCGAGGCTCTGGACCAATGAGACGAATGCCGTTGGGAGTGTACCCCATCAATCCATGCCACGTAAAAAGGTATGTTGCAGGAGACACCGTGTCACGAGCATAGCTTCCTTGTACAAATGCATCGATAGCAGTGGCAGCAGCATCAGGGAACTCGATATCACGCGAGTATGTACTGCGCTCATTGATCGCAACTTCTGGACCTGCAACCGAGACAAGTGTTTCTCCCATGAACTCTTTGTGTCGATACTCTCGTCGAGTAATGAGAAAGTATGGATCTCCAGTTGCCTCGTCAGCATGATAAAAAGGATCATCAGGATTTGGCGGGAGCAGATAACTCGACGCCATCGGGGTGTCTGGGTACTGCTCAAGATATGCTGACATATACCCGACTACACCACTGACTGAATGACGAAACTTGGTATCGATCGCAAGACCGTCGGTGTCAAAAATAGTGATCGTGTCAAAGCCATTGGTGCACAGCACGACGTGTGATGCGGTGATGACCGCAGTACCTGCATCGAGCAGTACTCGATCACTGTGTAGTACGACTTTGTGTATCGGTGTTTGTTCGAAGCATCTAAAACGCTGTGGGTACTGCTCATGCATCCATCGCACCGCATGCTCGCACAAGAGCGCGCTGTTGACGCATCCTTTTTGGAATGAGATCGACGCAATGAACAGTGGGTTGCGAGATTCTATTCGCTCCAAGATAGTCGTGTGCGGTACGAGCTGATAGAGCGACTCATACTTGGACGGGATCTCACCGAGAAACGGCACGTGATCTGCAATGAGAAATTGTTCTGGTTCGAGTCCAGCCTGTACGCGCTGATAGTTGTTTTCAAGATGTGTAAATACTTGATCTCGGGTCGAGAGTCCTGCGTGTCCGAGAAATCGAGCAAATGGAATATCTGTTTTGATCGTCGTATAGAGTTCATCGAGCAATATCCATGCATCTTCGACTGCTTTTTGTCCATCACGTGCACGCGCGAGACCAAACTCCGCCACCATACTCGCAAACCCTCGCTCAAAATAACTCGTCACTTGACCAGCATTGTGTCCTGTCGCACCATGTGCAACCTTGGACGCCTCGACGAGTACTACCGACTGCTCTGTGCGTGTGAGTATGAAAAATGCTGTAGCGATGCCTGCGATACCTGCTCCGACCACTGCTGCATCTGCACTCGTGTCTTCGTGTATGCGCGATACGATACGGTCGGTGTCGAGCTGTGCGATCCAAGGTGAATGATTCATAGACCCTAATTGTACCAGACGCGAAAGAACGCCCCAGGAGGAGCGTTCTTTCATGATGTTGTACTCGTAAGCCGAATTCTGTTTTAGTGATCATTTATCTAGGATGTATGTTGCCATACACCTCAAGCAGCACTCCAGAGACCACGTGGATATCTGGCACGGCCTTGCACACGGATAGACATTTAGCCGTTTCAGCCGAACTAAATCGGATCGTTTCTGTTCGCAGTCCTAAGCTTGCGCTCGACGGGCATTACCCGCTACCTGTATGGAGTGAACCATTGTGTGTTCGGACTTTCCTCACCTACCATTACTGGCAAGCGCGATCATTCGGTACAACCCACTCATTATGCATAATAAAAAACCTCTGGCAATACCAGAGGTTTTTTATTATGACTCACATCCGATACAGACATTGTCGGCAGCGACAAAGGTGACTTTGGGCTTACTCGACTCTTGCTCTTGGAGCTTCTTGCGACCAAACTGTTGCGCTGCATTCATAGAGTGCTGGTAGTAGAGCGTCTTGACCCCCTTCTCCCATGCGTAGAGATAGAGCGCATTGAGATCCTTGGCAGAGGTACTCTGGTCGATCATGATGTTGAGCGATTGAGATTGATCGATGAACTTTTGTCGATCAGCAGCTTGCTCGATGATCACCTTTTGGTCGATCTCGCTAAACGTACGGAACACATTCTTTTCATGAGCCGTCAGGAAGTCGAGGTGCTGTACTGAACCATCGTTGTCGCGGATACTTGCCCAGACCTCAGGAGTGTTTTGCCCTTTTTCGGTCAGGAGTGCGTCGAGTGTCGGGTTCTTGATCGTGACTTTCATCTTGTCGACATCTTTGACAAAGGCGTTGCTCATCAATGGCTCGATACCTTGCGAGACCTGCCCGAGGATAAATGCGCTCGATGTGGTAGGTGCGATGGCAAGCAGTGTGGTGTTGCGGCGACCGTAGCCCTTGAGGACTTCTGGTTCGCCATAGTCCTTGGCTAGTTGTTCTGATGCCTTGTACGCCTTGTCATGAATGAGAGAAAATATTTCTTTGTTGAGCGCCATAGCTTCAGGACTTTCAAAGGGGACGTTGTTTTCTTGGAGGAATGTGTGCCAGCCGAGTACACCGAGGCCTAGTGCACGGTGCTCTTTGGCAAACTTGTGCGCACGCTGCATGAAGTAAAATGCGGACTGTTTGTGCGAGTCGGTACTGTCGCGCATAGCCTCGAGTCGCTCGACGAAATCTCCAATCACGGTATCGAGAAACATGACGAGCGTCTCGACTGCATCAGTATCTTTCCATTCGCGATAGTGGCGCAGGTTGATCGATGAGAGACAGCAGACAAATGAAATGTCGTCCGCAGTCGGCAAACAGATCTCGGAGCAGAGGTTGCTGTTGTAGATCTTCATCCCCTTGTCTTTATACACATCGACGGTGTTGTTGTTCACGGTGTCACTAAAGAGAATGTACGGGTAGCCGATCTCGGTGCGACGCTGGATCACCTTGGCCCAGATCTTGCGCTTGTCTTGGTCGCCATCGACCATCGCACGTAGCCATGCATCACTGACGGTGACTGCGTACGTAGACTCTTGGATTGGGTGACCTTCTTTTCCAATATTTAAATACTCTTCGATGTCGCCGTGCTCTACTGGCAAATAGGGTGCGCAGTGACCTCGACGTACGGTCCCCTGACTGACGATGTTGATGAGGTTGTCAAAGAGTTCCATGAAGTGTACTGAGCCTGATGAATGCCCGTTGTCCTTGATCTCTGATCCACGAGGACGCAAGCCGCCAAGGTACACAGAAGTACCACCACCATTTTTCGTCATCATGCCGACTTCTGCATGCGTATAGAGGATGCGAGACATGTCGTCATCGATATAGCTTCCGAAACAGCTGATCGGAAGGCCTCGGGTGTGACCATAGTTGGCCCAGATAGGAGTCGCGAGTGAATAAAATCCACGAGACATGTAGTCATAAAACTTGTCTGCAAAGCCGGGCTTGCCCAAATGTCGCTCTGCGGTCTCGGCGATCTGACGAATACGCTCCTCTGCAGACATACCCCCCATGAGGTATCCCTTTGCTAAAAATGTTCTACTGTTTTCGTTTAACCAATACATAGGGGTTTAAAATAAATCATCGCTAGTAATACTTTTGCTCTTTTTGCTGTAGTTGATGGACTTTTTGTTGAAGAAGTCACCATGCTTGGTCGCAATGACTTCGTCATAGAACCAGTCGGACTGCGCCAGGAGCGCGGGGTCGGTCTCAAATAGTTTCTCGATACCGATACTCTGCAGTGAATTGTTAAAACGTTGCTTGATAAACTCGATCACGACTGCCTTGGGGAGAAACTCGAGCTCGCCCTGCTCAAAGATCCATTCCACGACTTCTTTTTCTGATTCAAAGGCTTCGTGGCACAGCCTGACTATTTCTGTATGAAAGGCATCATCAAACCATTCGGGATGCTCTTCTTTGATTGTATTGATCACATCTATCCCAAAGAGTCCATGGATTTGTTCTTCTTTGGAGGTAGCCTCGACTGCATTTGAAATACCCTTGAACAAGTTCTTGTACTTGTTGAACGACATCATGATCAAAAACTGTGAAAACAGTGACACATGCTCTATGAACAATGCGAACAGTAGTACTGACTGACTATACTCGCGGTTGTCTTCACTACGGGCGTTGGCAAGTGACTTGTCGAGATACTGGACTCGTTTCATCAAAGCAGGCACCTCACTGATACCTCTGAACGCTTCATTGAGTCCAAGTATTTCGAGCAGGTGTGCGTATGCGTCGGTATGTCGGACTTCACTCTCTGCAAAGGTCGAGCCTACCGCACCGATCTCTGGCTTAGGAAGCTTCTTATACATATCACCCCAAAAGCTTTTGACCGCGACCTCGATCTGCGCAATCGCAAGCATGGTGTTCTTGATCGCATTGCGCTCTATTTCGTTGACGTTGACCTTGAAGTTCTGGACGTCACCGACGAAGTTGAACTCAGTGTGGATCCAGTATGAATGACGAATAGCACTGACGTACTCATAGAGCTCAGGATACTCGTACGGCTTGAGATGTACTCTCTTTTTAAAGATATCTCGCTTGCGCTCTTTGCTACGCTCCTGTCGGTAGAGAATGTAGGCCTTTGCTACTTCGAAATCACCCTTTTGGGCAATAGCTTTTTCGACGATGTTCTGAATTTCTTCGACATCCGGCACGCGGCCTTCGACGTAGGTAGCGTCGAGCACAGCCACGACACTATCGACCAGTTCAGAGAGTGTGACGATGTCGATGAGGACCTTGGAGGCTTGGTACGCACGTGACACAGCAGAAGCGATGCGCTCTCGATCGAAATCGACAACCATTCCACTTCTTTTGCGTACAAGGGTAGTAACCATAGATACATTAGTATACAAAACTTATCTCGCAAACAAGAACATATCGCACCAAATCATAGTATGTAAAATAAAAAAAGTTTTATGTAAAGATCACTCCCGAAAAAGCATTGTAGAGATGCACGCTACGACACAAATATACTGAAACTACTCAGCGTGCAAAAGTGAGCTCGGTGCCCACCGGCAGACTTTGCACACTCGGGTCTCCTGCATGGAGCTCGAGCACATACTGTACCGGTACCGCAGGCACAAACGTAGTAGGATAACTCTCAGGTAGTGCACTGTAGGTGATCTCGACCACTCGCCATGCGCTGTCGATCCATATGATGTCGAGTGGATAGTGCATATCCTTCATCCAGAAACCGTACCTGTCGGGAGTATCAAATATAAAAAGCTTGCCAGTACCAAAGGGTAATGGGTCGGTCCCCGATAGACCGCGAGCGCGCGTACTAGGCGTGTCGGCAACCGACACCTCGATAGTAGTACCTGTCGGCGTAGAGAGGTATGACAGATCGGTGGGTACTGTAGAACGCAAAAAGAGCAACCAAAAAGCTGCTCCTGCTGCGATACTTAGTACTATTGCTGTGTGAATGCGAGATATCATGTTTCTTTTGCCTCGATCTACCGTGATGTGCTCTATAGA
>CAZSWF010000009.1:0-35513 GCA_964610995.1 uncultured Candidatus Saccharibacteria bacterium | reverse complement strand
AGAACATCAGTTTTCCAAACTGAGAGCAGGAGTCCGATTCCCCTATCCCGCACCAAAAAAGTTTTGCACAAAGATACAAGCAAATCTTTGTATCTATAGATATATGTTTGATATACTAGATGCACAATGTTCTCATCTATCGTACACAAATATCGCTCTCACAAAAAAACAATTCTCGCACTTGGTATTGCAAGTATCTTTTCAGTGCTCACTGCATATGCTACTCCTCCTACTACTCCGTATAGTGCAGGCGAAACACTCGACCCAGCCTGTGCACCAGGAGATGCCAACTGTTCAGTGACGATATCGCAATGGGATACCGTGACCGGAGGTATCAACTATGCGGATGGATTTGTGGGTATTGGTACCAGTACCCCTGATGAAGCAATTCATATAAAAAATACAGACAATAAAGGAATCAAGCTTGAACGCACGGACAACCCGCGCTACGCATTGATCCGTATCAATCCAGAAGGGGGACTTGAGTACAATTCAGCTGTGGGTGTTACTGGACTGCGCCACGACTTGCAGATTGCCGGAGTGACCGCGCTTGGAATCGATGCGTCGGGTAATGTGGGTATTAAAAATACTAACCCTGTATATGATCTCGACGTGACAGGAGACGTGAATTTTACGGGAGATTTATATCAAAACGGTGTTTTGTTTATAGGAGATTCTCTGATAGGGACAACTACAGCTACGGATACTTTTTTTGGGGACAATGCAGGAAGTAATATACAAGATTCTGAAAATTCAGTTTTTATTGGGAGTAATGCTGGTGCAAGTGCAAATTTTGCATACGAATCTGTTTTTGTAGGTTCATCTGCTGGAGTAAATTCGGAAGGTTCTTTTGATTCGGTATTTATAGGATTAAATTCTGGTAAAGATAGTTTTAATGTATCTGGTAGTCTTTTCCTCGGAGCTGGTTCAGGTGATTCAGCAACAGCTGCGGTAGGGTCACTTTTCATCGGAGCATCAAGTGGAATTCAAACAGCTGGAGCTAGTAATGCTATTTTTATCGGTGCAGCTGCAGGGGTTAATGATACTGTCGATAACACTAATGATATCAATGATTACTCTATTCTCATTGGTAACAGTACTTCCACCGGCGGCTTCTCCAACTCCATCGCACTCGGTTCCTATGCCACCAACACCGCATCCAACCAGTTCATGATCGGCTCCACCACGCGCCCCATAGACTCCACTCGTATCAACGGCTCTGCAGCTACCCAATGTACGATCACCACTGGTACTGGTATCTCGTGTACGTCTGATGAACGACTCAAAACCAACATCGAAGACATCGACGACACCACTCTTGCCAAACTTCGTGATGTTCGCACTGTGCACTTCAACTGGCTCGGCAACCCTACCGGTCAAACTCAAGTTGGCTTCCTTGCCCAAAACCTCGAAGACTCGTTTCCCGAACTCGTTGCCACCGATACTGATGGCTACAAGAGTGTCTACTACGCACAGATGACTCCGATACTGGTCAAAGCAATACAAGAGTTGGATGTGAAGGTGAGTCTACTATCAGGAGATCAAAGTAGTAGTGTATTTGACGGGATTCGCACATGGCTTGCCAGTACGTCAAATGATATTGTGAAACTCTTTGCAAAAGAAGTGGAAACCGAACGACTGTGTATCACAGATGAGAGCGGAGATGAAACATGTATTACGAAAGAAGATCTCGATCGAATGCTCAATACGCGAGTGTCGGAACAATCTCCAGAGTTACCATCACAAATAGTCGAAAATCAGCCAGCAGAACAAATGAGTCAATAATATGCGAGGATTGTTTGTTTCACTGATGATAATACTCAGTAGTGCACTACTAGTGCATGCCGCAACAGGTACGATCGACCCCAACAATGCCGGCAACTACCAAGCACTTATTGAAAACAGCGAACTCGGCAGTGCAACCTCGATCAACTTCGGCAAGTTCACCACACAGTCAGCGCGCAATATTACAGTGTCAGATACTGAGCTTCGAGGATTTGCATGGGGAGAAGGGGTAGGGTGGATCGTGATGAACTGCGCAGACACTACCAGTGGTTGTAGTGGTACCAATGGCAACTTCAAGGTCGCAAATGATGGTAGTGGCAACCTCTCTGGGTACGCATGGGGAGAGAACACTGGGTGGATCAACTTTGGGCCGTTCACCAACTCATCTACTAGTCCAGTATCTATTGATACTAGTACTGGAGAATTTAGTGGATATGCATGGGGGCAATCTATAGGATGGATTGCATTTGATTGTGGCACTGCAGGGAGTTGTGTAGAGACAGACTGGCGCCCCGCAGGAGGTGGCGGTGGAGGAGGCGGGGGAGGGACTGCTGACTGTCGAGATGGACGAGATAATGATGCTGATGGTCTAGTAGACTGGCCCACAGATCCCGGGTGTGAGAATGACAGTGATAATAGTGAGTTTAACGCACCTGTCACTATCTGTGCAGACCCGCTCGCACTGAACCCTGGTGGAGCATTGCCATGTATCTATCCGACTACCCCTACTATCTGTACTGATGCACGCGCGATCAACTTTGGTGGGACACTTCCTTGTACATATTCGACGCCTCCTACTGGTCTGACTTGTACTGATCCTGCAGCAACCAATGTGGGTAGCGCACTACCATGTACCTATGCACAGACCACTTGTGTTGATCCCAACGCTACCAACATAGGTGATCCGCTCCCATGTCGCTATCCGTCACTGTGTGAACTCAATCCATCCGATCCATCTTGTGGTGGAGGCAACCCCCCGACACTAACCTTTTGTGAACAATATCCAGAACTCTGTGTGACACCTGATGGTCCGACGACACCGCAAGTAATCACGCAGAGTGTTGGTAATGTGCTGACTTCTTTTGCGGGCAGTATTGCGCAAAACATTAGTTCGGCAGTCGGTATTGCTGCAGTCGGAGTGGGATCTATAGCGAGTTATTTGATACTGAACCCATTTTCTTGGTTTGATCTATTTCTCTGGATCAGCAAGCTCTGGTCGCTCATACTTGTATGGTTTGGGGTCAAGAAAAAGGCAAACCCATGGGGTACCGTCTATGACTCGGTCACCAAGCAACCGATCGACCCAGCATATGTCGTACTCTACGATATGACGGGCAAAGAAATCGCAACCTCCATCACCGATATCGAAGGTCGGTACGGATTTGCGGTTCCTGCAGGCACGTACACCATAGTAGCCAACAAAACCAACTACGAGTTCCCATCCAAGAAATTGGTCGGCAAGGTCGAAGACGAACTCTACCGAGATCTGTATTTCGGAGGACCGATCACTGTCACCGAAGAAGGCGGCATCATCGCCAAGAACATTCCTCTCGATCAGCTCGCATTTGACTGGAATGAGTACGCCAAGGACGAGCAGCGACGACTACGCCACTACCATCGCCGCGACGTGCTAATCGCGCAGATCTCCAACGGCATGTTCATCGCAGGATTCATTATCACTGGTGTCTCTGCGATCGTCGCTCCGTCGACCTTCAACACCGTTATGTCTGTGATTTATCTCGTGGTCGCACTGTACAAGATATTTGGGATCAGTGTGTACCCTAAAGGTGACGTCACCGATGCAGCACGTAGTACACCGGTACCATTTAGTATTGTGCGTGTGTACTCGACAGTCACCAACCAAGAAGTTCTCCATCGAGTCGCCGACGGTATGGGCAAGTACTACGCGCTCGCTGCAAACGGAGACTATCGAGTCGTTGTTGATCGCAAAAATGCTGACGCATCGTATACTCCAGTCCCTATTTCTGATTTGGTGCATGTGACCAAGGGGTATATCAAACGAACATTCCGAATATAAAAACTGCTCATCGTGTGATGAGCAGTTTTTGCAAGAGTGCTATGAACAGTATTACGAGAGTGAATGTATCTTTTCAATGACATCATCGAGTGTGAAGTTGGATTTGACCATAAATGCCGCAGCGCCTGCGTCCATCACGCGTTTCATTTCTACATCGTCTGAGAGATTGGAAAAGACAATCACTGGTATCGCCTTGGTTTTCTCATCAGTCTTAAACTGTGCGAGCAACTCGTGTCCACTAATGTCTGGGAGCATAAGATCAAGCAAGATTACATCGGGAAGTCCTGCGGCAAGGATTGCGTCTACCTCAGCCTTGCTTGTGGCACTCATAACCTCAAAGCCGCTTTGGGTGAGCTTGGAGCTCTCGAGGTTTTTCAAAAAAGAATCGTCTTCAACAATCAGTATTTTTTTCATATGAGGGTAGTATAGCGCACTCTCGGACTTTGGCTAGCCTAGCTATCCGAGCGGCAGTGTCATGGTAAACGTTGTGCCGGTCTCTGGTGCGCTAGTAAAGGTGAGTGTACCGCCATGACGTTCGACGATATGCTTGCTCGCATAGAGGCCGAGGCCTACCCCTGGTACACCTTGCGCGGTCGTGGTCCGGAAGAACTTCTCAAACATATGCGGTTGCTCGCTGTGTGGGATAGTGATTCCTTGGTCGGTGATGCTACACACTGCCTGTGCATCATCGACATGGAGCCCGAGCACGATGTCGGTGTTTGGCCTACCGTACTTGATCGCATTTTCCATCAAATTGTGGATGACGATGCGTAGTTTCTCTATATCGCCTATCACGATCACAGGCGCTGCGGGTGGAGTGTAGCGTATATGCATTCCTTTGGCAGCGGCTTCACTGGTGAAGTCGGTCAGTGACTCGTCCACGAGTGCAGAGAGTACGACTGGGAGTGTCGCGTACGGCACGCCTTGTCCGTCGGCCTTGATCACGTCCATAGTGTCATTGATCAGCGTGATCATGCGTTCGTTGGAGGCGGTCGCTTGCGAGATCATCGCGCGTTGTGTTTGCGACAGGGGACCGAGGTCGCCATCGAGCAGCATCTTGAACATCCATTTCATTGCAGTCATCGAGGTACGTATCTCGTGCGCTGATATGAGGAAGAAGTCTATCTTGTCTTGGTTTTCGGAGGGGGTCGTCACACAAGTATTGTAACACCCAATAAAAGAAACCCCTCCGAAAAAGGAGGGGTATGGTAGTTTTGTTGGTTATGCAGTTACGCAGCAATCTGAATCACTACTTCCATATGGTTTGGAAGATGTTCCACTTCGGGGAAATACTGGGCGGGATTGATGTGAATCATGCGGGGCTTTTTTGAAGCATGTTTTACTATTGCGTTCATAATAGCTTTGATTTCCTCGTGGGGAACATTTTCTTCAAACACGAGTATGGCCGGTTTCTTTTCTTTTACAAGTTTTAGAATCTCATGAGGCTTTGCGCCTTTGTGAGCAAAGCTTAATGAGGGGCCAGAATCTTTGTTTAAATAGATTTCTTTCAGGTACTTTTCTGATTCTTTGGTTCTTTTCGGGTCACAGTTGGTGACAATGAGCAGTTTTTTACACATATTCGGTTGTTTTTGTTTTCTCTATAATATCGTATTTAAGATATAAGTCAATACATAGCACAAACCACCCATATACAGGGTGGTTTGTGGGGGAGAACAGAGGATAGATTACTTGGTTGCTATAGATGTACCAGTATGATCGAAGTTGCTGAGGTTTTGTTCAGAAGCGAGTTGTGCTCGATACTTTTGTATTTCTTCTTGTGTTTCTTTGATGCGGTTTTTGAGATCTTTTTTCTCTGATGCTTTTGTTGCTTGGTCAAGTTGCTGCTGAAACTCAGTGATCTGTTTTTCTCGAAGCTGAATGCTTTTATTCAAGCCATCGAGTACGTCGTTAAATGACTCTTGGATATCTTGGATACTGAGCGTGTAGGGTGTTTCATTTATGATCACAGAGAACACGACGTCGACGTTTTTCTCAGACGCAAGTTTTTGGAGTTCGGCAAGCTTTTCTTGGGTTACGTCTTGGAGTTGTTCATCGGTACAGATCACCATTTTAGTCTTGCCAATCTGTACGTCCATCGATGTAAGTTTCTCTAGTGAGACATCGACTGCGAGCTCTTTGTGCTGATCTTTGAGATCAATCTTTTCGAGTACACTAGATGCTTCACTTGGGTTATCTACTGTAAATGAGCTCGTAGTGCTATCAGTAAATGTTTGTACTTCTACAGGCACGCTCGATATGTTTTTTTTGAGATCTTTGGCTAGATCTGCGCGGTGGTTGTACATAGAAGGACTGTTGTCAAAGAGAACAACAAGTTTGTCATAGCCGGTGGTGTTAAATATCTCTGAACCACTAGGAGTTGGTCCACCTTCGAGCGTGTCGGGGGTAGCAGTAGAGTAGGCCACTTTTTTACCCTCGATTGTGAGCTCTGCAGTTCCGTGTTTCAAAAGTCCCATGAGCCATGCAGTACGCACACCGAGCATGTTGTCTTTGAGTCCTTGAATGCCTTCGCCTTTCTTTGTTTCACCATACTTTTGCATGACACCATCGATAGCATCAGGGTGGTGCTCTACCATGTAGTCGATGAGGTCGCTCTGAAACTCGAGCGCACTACCAGTACTAAAGCCGTATTGAGATGCAAGTGTACCAATATCAGATTCGGTAATACCGAACTCATTTTCATAAAAAGAGTTACTAAGTCCAGTAGGAGTGATACCTCCTTCAGGTGTTTTGGACTGTGTATAGATAGGTACAGTATTTTTCGGGGTCTTTGAGACGCTAGACTCTTTGTGTTTGACTTCTTTTGAAGTACCAGTCGAGTCAGAGAAATTTTTCTCAGCATCAGAGGTTTTTGCTGAGGCAGTTCCTGCTACAGTCACCAAACCGAGAGTCATCATCCATTTTGCCATCTTCTTGCGAAATCCACTCTCTTGTTTTTTAGGAGGATGTACGTCTACAGGAGCTTCTTGCATTTCTTTGTTCGTACGAGTATCTTCAAATTTTTCTACGAGCTGTCCACGCAATTCTTGAATTTTTGCTTTTTCGTTGGCGATAAAAAACTCTTTTTCTTTATCGTCCATTATTTTATATGATTCAACCTTTGTTTCAGGAGAAACAGGACCTCTATCAAATCGCTCTAATTCTTCATTCTCGTTGTTTCTTGGAGGGTTTTCTGATGTATTCATACCCTCACACTATAGCATGCGCTATTGGTATCGAGCCATAATCTCGGCTTCGACTTCTTCGCGTAGGCGGCCGTACTTGAGGTAGGAGAGTTCTTTGAGCTTCTCAGCAACCTCAGGGTTACCCTTGGGAGGAAATGGTGTTTTGGAATTAAATGCTTTCACAGGGACGCCGTTTACGAGCATTTTCACGTAGCAGTTGAGGTTCTCGAGTTTGATGATGTCACCAGGAGTAAAGGTAGGGGCAAGCTGAGCTTCAAATACATTGGCATTTTCAGGAGAGACGCGGTGGATAGCCATCGTGCCGACGTTGCCAAATATTGCATTCTTGATGCCTTCCTCGAGTTGTTCGATGTACTGGTGCGCCACTGTCAGCGAGAGGCGATACTTGCGGGCCTCGGAGAGGATGGTCGAGATAGAGTCGGTCGTGACGTTCTGGAATTCATCGATGTAGAGGTAGAAGTCGTTGACTTGGCCTTTGCCGACGATGTCGACTCGAGAGAGTGCTGCCATCGTGATCTTGCCGACCAGTAGGAGGCCAATGAGGTTGGAGTTGATATCCCCGAGACGGCCTTTGGAGAGGTTCACGAGCAGTATCTTTTTCTGGTCCATGATCTCGCGGAAGTTGAGCACACTTGCTTGCTGGGCAACGACAGGGCGCATGATGTCGTTGGAGATGAATACGTCGAACTTGTTGGTGATGTAGGGGACGAAGTTGGCAAGCGCGCTTTCACCTGTAGTTTTCTCAGCATTTTGCCAAAACTGTTTGATGATCGGGTTCTTGCAGCGCTCGAGTTTCATATCACGAAATGCTTTGTCGGTGAGTACTCGACCGATCTCAAGTAGGGTGGAGCCAGAGCTTGGGTCTTCCATGACGAGCCCTGCAGAGTTGCGGAAGTATTGTTCAAACATGGGGCCTCCCGCAGTCTTCATATCAAAGAGCTTGTTGAAAATAGAGAGAAGTTCGTTGATGACAAAAATCTTTTGTTCTGGATAGTTGGGATCGTATTCGAGCATGTTGAGACCCATCGGTCGTGCGGTGTATGCAGGGTCGAAATAAATGACGTCGTCGATGCGCTCTGGTGGAATGTTGGCCAAGATATGATCGATGTCGGTACCGTGTGGATCGATGAAGCAGACCCCATCACCGTTTTTGATATCCTGAATGATCATGTTCTTGAGAAATACTGTTTTACCAGTACCCGTCTGTCCGATCACATAGCAGTGACGCACGCGGTCTTCTCGAGCAAATACGACTGGCGTCGACTGCCCACGATACGTGTTGGTACCGATGGTGATACCCGCTGCTGGTGCAAAGGTCGGCGCTGGTGCAGATGATGCAGATGACTCGCGGAGCTCCGGTGCACTCGCAATACCGACGGGGAAATGAAAGAGAGTAGCGAGCTCGTCGATGTTGAGCGGGAGTTGCTGGCTCTCGCGCATCGTGCGAAATGTGAAGTCATGCACCGCGTCGTTGATACCAGATGCGCGCACATCGTGCCATATGAGTGAGTTGGAGTTGGGGAGTGTGAACTGCCCAAACGATGCCTTGATCGTGCCGAGAATCATCGCTGCGCGCTCTACAGTCGCACCACACGCAACGATACGGATACCGGCAGTGAGTGTTTGTGACTTGTTCTTGAGAGTGGCGAGCTCGATACCGCGAGTGTCGACCGGCTTTTCTTTGCCGTCATCAGGTTTTTCTTTTTCGAAAAATGCCATAAGTCCACGTCCGACACCACTGATGATCGATGCGGTAGATTCTTCGTAGAGGCTCTTGATCGTGGGGCCACCTTTTTGTGCGGTATCGATGAGAGAGGTATAGAGACTGTTGGAGTGTGTGATGTCCTTGGCTATTACAAACTGTATTGCTGCTCCTTCGCCCTCGGTCTCAAGCTGTGAGAGTGAGCCAATGAGAGCAGTGAGTGGATCATGTTCGAAGTTTGCATCGGTGTTCAATGGAAAGATGGCTGGGTCTTTGAGACCTGCAACACTTGCTGCAATACCGGTGCCTGCACCAGAGAAAATGTTGTAGTCGTCGACGACCTCGTCAATGATCGCGGTTGGGTAGTATGCGTGCACCAGTCGTTCAAATGTTTGCGTGTGTACCGATGGCACTGATGCATAGAGCGCGATATCTCGTGACTGGTTCTGTACCGCAAGCTCGAGCACGTAGTACTCGACTTCGTTCGTGATGGTTGCCATCATGCCGACATAGAACTGTTTCATTGCTTGGATGAAGCTTTTGAACTCGACACCTTCTTGGCCGACAGGGAGTGACACTGCAAACAGTGTATGAGTGAGCTCGGTGTGCAGACTCTCGCGGGTCTTGAGTCCAGGGATCGCTCCGACCGTGTGTAGGTACTGCACGAGAAATCGATGGAAGTCATCTTGGAGATGGGGATCGTTCATTTTCTGTACGATGTCGAGTGCATTTTTCACGCCTTTCTCCAGCATGATGCCAAAGAGCTCCTCTATTTTCTGATCATGGGTTTCGGGTTTGAGTCGCAGTACGATACGCTCTGTTTCATGGGCGGGAAGGACACGGGTTTCATGGAGGAAGTTTTTGGCTTCTGCGGCAGCATACTGCTCCACGGTGTGGAGTGCTGCAGATTCGAGGTTTGCATGCGGAGCTGACTGCACAATGTATTCTTTTTGTGACTCGGTACCGAGCCATGCGACTTCTTGTTGTGGCGTCGACAAAGTTTCTTTGGGAGCGAACATGTCTATAGTATACGTTGCCAACGTAAATTTCTGAAATAAAAACCACCTCTCACGAGAGGTGAGAGGTGGTTTCATAAAGACGGCAATTATTTCACTGCATCTTTCAGTGCCTTGGCGGCACGGAATTTGGGGACGCGAGTGGCAGCGACTTTGACCTGTTCCCCAGTTTTGGGGTTGCGGGCCATGCGAGCAGCGCGCGTCTTGACTGAAAAGATACCGAGCCCAGCGATCGAAACTTCGTCGCCTTTCTTGAGGGTTTTGGTGATCTCATCGATCATACGCTCCATGACTTCTTCGGCTTGCACCTTGGTGCCGCCGACGATGCTATGGATGAGCTCAACGAGTGCTTGTTTGTTCATAATGAATGGAACTATCTGATAATTGTGTCAGTGGCTTAAGCGGATCGCAAAAGCTTTCCGCATTATATAGCAAGGCTATTTTGGAATGCAACCATTTCGGAGAGTTGACTTGTACTATATAAAATGCTATAATATATTCAGAAAAATCCTTTACTATGAAACTAGAAACTTTTCTTATCTACGGAAACATTGTTTTATTTGTTATTTTTATCGGCGTAGTGGTATGGACCATGAGACAGCGTCGAAAAATGAATCAAGAAATCAAGCGACAAAAAGCCCCCTTCGAATAGGGGGTTTTGCTATACTTATCTCTATGGAAAAAATGATAGATACTCTCCCTACTGATACTGCGCCTACTATAGAGCATGCTCCCAAAAAAAGTGCATCTATTACAGAGCAAATACGGTTTCATAAAGAAAAGATAGCTGAAGTCACTGAGGCACAAAAGCGACTCGAGGTAATGAAAAGTTATGATGTCGCAGAGCATGAGTTGGCAGATCAGAGTTTAGTGGCGACAGCACATCTACCCATTGATGAGCATTATCAAGCACTAGAGCAGCTGAGCGTAGAGCGCGCAAAACAAAAAGCCCAAAAAATGGGCGCTTTGAAGTCGATACTGCACTTTTTCAAACTTGGCTAACTACCGCGCGTACTCGATCACCCGAGTCTCTCGTATGATGGTCACCTTGATCTGTCCTGGATAGCGTAGCTCGGTCTCGATGTTGATCGCTATTTCTCGAGCGAGGTTCTTGGCTTGGATATCCGAGATACTGTCGGGGTGTACAAAGATGCGTACTTCACGACCAGCGGCGAGTGCGTATGCTTTTTCTACACCACTAAACCGTGCGGCGAGTGACTCAAGCTCTGCGAGACGTTTGAGGTAGCTCTCCGCATTGTCTCGGCGTGCACCAGGGCGTGCACCACTGATCATGTCGGCAGTCTGTACGATGACTGCTTCGATGGACTCGTGCGGACAGTCGTCGTGATGACTTTTCATAGCGGCAATGATGCGTGGGTCGGTGCCAAAGCGCTCCATGACCTTGATCCCTATATCTATGTGCGTACCCTCAAACTCGTGATCGAGTGCCTTGCCAATGTCGTGCACGAGGGCTGCTGCCTTGGCAATGTAGGTATCTGCACCGACTTCACTGGCGAGCATACCGGCGATGTGTGCCATCTCGATCGAGTGCGCAAGCACATTTTGTCCATAGCTCGTGCGGTAGTGGAGGCGACCGAGGATTGCGACGAGGCGTGGGTCGAGGTTGTAGATACCACACTCATACGCAGCATCCGCACCTTTTTGTTTGATGACGTCGTGTATCGCGACTTTGCTCTTTTCTATTTCTTCTTCGATGCGAGCTGGCTGGATACGACCGTCTTTTACCAGTGCCTCAAGTGCACATACTGCTATCGCACGACGCACAGGGTCAAAACATGACACGACGATCGCACCTGGAGTCTCGTCGACGAGGAGCTCAACTCCTGCGAGTCGTTCAAAGGTACGAATGTTGCGGCCTTCCTTCCCAATGATCTTGCCTTTGATCTCGTCACTCTCGAGTACGACACTTGCAGTCGTGAGTTCGTTGGTGGTCGGTACCGCGAGTCGTTGGATCGCACTCATGAGTATATCTCGAGCACGATCTTTGATCGTGTCAGAGAGTGACTGGTCGAGCTTGTGCATCTGTACGGCGAGGTCTTCGGCATACTGTTCTTCGCTCGTGCGAATAATCACGTCGCGTGCCTCGGCCACACTCATACCCGCCATGCGCTCGAGCGTGTTGCGCTGGTGCAGTGCCACTGTTGCGAGCTGGTCTTCGTGGGTCTGTAGCTCGGCACTTTTGTGGTCGAGCATCGATGCGCGTTCGTCGAGCTCGCTCTGGCGTAGATCGAGCAGTGATTCTTTCTTTACTAGTCGGGCTTCGGTAGCGGCCGCCTTTTCATGGGCATCATCGATGATGCCTTGCGCCTGGGTTTTGGTCCGGATGATGCGTTCTTTGATCGCAAACTCGAGGTTGTTTTTGCGAATGATAAATATGACCGCGCGAATACTGTAGCCGAGCAATGTACCCCCGAGAAACATGCCCAATGCGAGCAAGTACTCGTTCATACTACTTTGCGACTATCGGTTTGGTAATGATGGCGTCCACAATACCGTATTTCTTTGCTTCGTCTGCATCCATAAAGAAGTCTCGTTCCATATCCTTTTCTACTTGTGCTATTTTTTGTCCGGTATTTTTTGCAAAGATTTCATTGAGTCGGTGTCGGAGCTTGATCATTTGCTTGGCAGTGATCTCGATGTCGGTGACTTGTCCTTCAAATCCTCCATGAGGCTGGTGAATCATAACTTCAGAGTTGGGTAGTGTGTAGCGCTTGCCTTTGGCACCGGCAGCAAGTAGGTGAGACCCCATAGATGCAGCCATACCGACACAGATAGTCGACACGTCGGGTTTTACGAAGTTCATCGTATCGAGGATCGCGAGACCTGCGGTGACAGATCCACCAGGGCTATTGATGTAGAGTTGAATATCTTTTTTGGGATCTTCGTTCGCGAGAAACAGGAGCTGAGCAATCACGAGGTTGGCAACTTCGTCGGTGATCGGGCCACCGAGGAAGATAATGCGTTCTTTGAGGAGGCGAGAGTAAATGTCGTACGCTCGGTCTCCCATAGGGTTCTTTTCGATAACAGTTGGGATAATCATAAATAGGGAAAATTACAAAAAATAAAATCGAATAAGTATAAGGGGAATGCAGCAAAAACAGTCAGAACAGAATGCCCCCACTATACGCCCGATTGACTTTTTTTGCAAAAGTACTAGAGTTAAAACAAAATAATCTAAAATATGAAAAATTTTCTTTTAAACGGAAGTCCTGAAGGTGTAAGTGCACCTAAGTCTGCTTTTGAAACCATTCATGGCATCGTTGTGAGAGCAAAGAAAAAAGGAGATAAGGTTATTGTTGCAAAAACAGAATTACTTCAAAAACTCAAAGAAAAGAAATCTATGTTTCTTTCTATTTGGGAAAGAGCAACTGACAATGTCTTTGTATTCAAAGCCACCGAATGCCAGGAAACAACCTAATTAAACAAAACAGTAAAAATCCCCGCATAGCACGGGGATTTTTTTATTTCTCAAGCATCTGCAAGACCTTTTCGTTGGTCAGTATCATATCGGCATATGCCTTGGTGCGCTGTAGATCGGCACCGGGGTACATCGCGACGAGCTTTTGTGCTTCGGCTTCTACTTCTGCTTCGGTAGGGAGCAGGTTCTCTTTGCGAGCGATGGCATTCAGTACGAGCTGGAAGCGTGCACGCTTCTCGGCTTCGGGGCGAAACTCGGCGACTACTTCTTCTTTGGTCTTTTGTATATGTGCGAAGTACTCATCCATAGTAGCGCCGCTACGTGTCACGTCTGCTTCGATAGTTGCGAGCATTTTCTGTGATTCACTTTCTACGATGACTTCGGGGAGTTCAAACGAGGTCTGTGCGATCACTGCTTCGAGGATCGCAACGCGGTGTTTGTCACGAGTTGCTTGTGCTGCTTCGTTTACGAGGTTTTCTTTGATTTTGACCCGCATGTCAGCTACTGTTTCAAATGCACCAAAACTTTTTGCAAATTCGTCGTTGACTTCAGGGAGTGGCTCGGTGTGCTGATGATCGTCGTGTTCGCCATGTACGTGTCCGTAGGCGCGGATCTGGCGAAGGTCTTCGATGACTTTGTCGATATCTGTCTCAGAAACTTCTTTGGGAGTCGCTGGTACGATAGTGAGCGCAATCTTTTTGTGATCAGGAAGTGTGATCTGGGGTACCACTGCGCCAGTGATGGTAAACCCGACTGCGTTGCCTCGTGCAAGTGTAGTGATACTGACTTCGGGGCGACCGATCATGTCGAGCGTGTTGTCGGTAATAATAGTGGGGTAGACATCTTGAAGCGCACGTTCTGCCATTTCCCCGAGAACGAGTTCGTCGGGGATGTGTTTCTTGGCAACATCAGTCGGGATGCTGCCCTTGCGGAAGCCGTCGAGGGTGAGGTGTTCGGCGAGCTTGGCAAATGACGCCTCTTCAAAAGATGCGACATGGTCCCAGAGGATATCTCCTTTGATTTCGATCTTGCTTTTGGGGAGCGGGCTGATAGTTGCAGTGTATGTGGTGTTCTTTGTCATGTCCGCAGAGTCTAGCATAGAGACGGATTTATACAAAAATTTTCGATATGAGCTAGAAAATAGTGGTGTAGTCTGGGATGGGGCTGTTGATGACGGACGCTTGGAGCTCGATGAGTATCATCTCGGGCGCAGGAGAAGGAGTCACTGATACAGGAGCGGGCACCGCCTGGGGTACGTGTCGGTAGTACCAGAGGGCTCCGAGGAGTATGACTACTATAGTGAGCACGAGTGCTACTGGAGTGCGTCTGCGAGGGTGTTGTAGAAATGGATCCTCATGCATAGACACAAGGATTATTGGGGAAGCGTACTCGTACTAACTGCAGAACGAAGTGCTGTGAGACTCTCGATGAGGTGGGTGCGTGCAGTCGTGAGACTGGTTTGGATCTGGGTGAGAGTGGATTTGAGTTCTGTTTTTGCTACCTGCTCTTCGGTCATGTCGTCGGCGATCAGGATACCAGCGAAAAGGTCGAGGGATGTTTTTGCTTTGTTGAGCTCTGCAGTACTCGCGGTGAGTGCTGTTTGTGCTGCAGTGGTATCGACGCCTTTGGTAGTGAGACGATCGATGGTTGCCTGAGTTCGTACTACAAAGAGACTAAACTGTGTATGGATAGACCTGAGGTCTGTTTCAGCCTTGAGTTTCTTGGCGGTGAGTGTCAGTGGTTGCTCGATGGGGGCTTCTACAGGGGTAGGTGCGGCTTGGGTCATAGAAGGTGTGGTTGCTCCTGCTACGATACCTGCTGTCTCTGCTGCTCCCACGGTATAGGTGAGAGTGAGCGCAAGGATGAGTGCGAGTGATAGTGACTTTTTCATACTGGTATACATATATATACCATACAGACGACTGATTGGGGAGAGGGTTACATTGGGAGCACCTCTTGTTCACTGGTATTTTCACTGTTGTGCACATATACTAATAGAATGAAAAAAATAACTTGGATCATTTTGATCGTCATCCTTTTAGGAGTAGCGGTTGCTACTCGTGAACATTTGGTACGATTTTACGACACTATTGCGCAGGTAGATCTTCTCAAGGTAGAAAATGTTGATTTGCGTCTCAAGCTTGCTGCTTCAGCGAGTAATGTTTTGGGAGTATCGCGTACCAACAGAGACACTATCCTACTTCTCGGAGGGCGTAGTGATACTACAAACAAAAATGACGTCTTTTCTACTGGCAACCTTCAGACATGGAATTTAATTTCTCCGTCGACCACTACAGGAACAACAAAATGGTCACCACGTATGAATGCCAATGTTGTGTATTTTAGAAATATGTACTGGGTGGTGGGTACTTCACATTGGAACAGTCCATCCAACGGTATTGTAAGTCCACCAGACATTTGGAAGTCATCCGATGGTGTTACTTGGAATCTTGTCAACTCCACTCCACCATTTAACAATTATTATGCACCATTTACGAGTGAGTTTAGTGGGTATTATGAATATCGAGCGGTCACCTTTAGGGATAAACTATATGTAGTCGGTGGCAAACCAGGCAACAATACCCGTGCAGTGGTATGGTCTTCTTCTGATGGTGTTATCTGGAATGTTGAGACAGCAAGTGCTCCTTTTGAAAGTCGAACACTCTTTTCTCTAGTGTCGTTTAACGACAGTCTATATGTGATCGGTGGAAGATACTCAATGAACTCATATGGCAATAGTGGTGTATGGAAGTCGTCTGACGGTATCACCTGGACTCAGGTGACTGCATCACCAGCATTTACTACTGCTCTTTCAAATGCAAAGGTACTAAATTATGATGGCAAAATGTATCTTTTGGGAGGAATACTACAAACAGCTACTAGCGGTTCTCAGTCCACAAAAATTTGGTCTTCATCTGATGGTGCTACATGGACACTAGTATCGAGTGCTTTGCCTGGTTCAAGTCGTACAGGTTTTGATATTCGTGATGCGGCAGTTGCAAATGGTTTGTTGTGGGTCGGAGATGCAGCATATAGTGGTAACACAAACAGTATCTGGTCTTCATCTGACGGTATCACTTGGGTACAAAATAGAACTACTCCTGGATGGTCAGCGCGATATGGATACCGGTTCTTGGTGAATAGATAATATATAAATAAAAATACTCCGTGATTACGGAGTATTTTTATGAAAGGAATTTATTTTGTAAATGTTTCTTTGTAGAGTTCTTGGCTTTTGATGACCGCTGCAATAGCTTCATCTTTATCACCAATACCGTCGATCGTTACTTCTTTTTCTTGGATTTGTTTGTAGGTAAGGAAGAAGTGTTCGATTTCTTTGATTGTGTGCTTGTTGATATCTTCGAGGTCTTGGACGTGGTCCCAGCGAGGATCTTTGTCTGGTACTGCGATGACCTTGGCGTCACTCTCACCGTCGTCGATCATGTGTACGATCGCGACAGGACGAACTTTGACTAGTACGCCAGGTGCGAGTGCATAGGTCGTCAGTACCACAACATCGAGTGGGTCGCCGTCTGCCCAGTGACTCTGTGGCATAAAGCCGTAATCAAATGGGTAGTCCTGAGAAGTGTGTAGTGCACGATCGAGCGCGATGAGACCGGTTTCTTTGTCTATTTCGTACTTGTTCTTGGATCCTTTAGGAATCTCGATGATGACATTGATGATATGAGGAGCGTTTTTGCCCGCGGTGATTTCGTGAAGGAGATTCATATGTTATTGAGATTGTTCTTCTGATTGTACTTCTGTTGTAGGTTCTTCGGTGCTTGCAAGTGCGGTCAGTGGCATGAAGTCATCGCCTTCGAGGTTTTCACTTTCAGTTTCGACTTCTGCTTCTGTTCCTTTGATGTCGATCTTCCACCCTGTGAGTCGTGCAGCGAGGCGAACGTTTTGCCCGCCTTTACCGATCGCGAGTGAGAGCTGGTCGGGAGTGACTTCGATTGTTGCCTTGTGTTCGTCGTCATTGAGGTCAAGCGCGATTACCTTGGCAGGAGAGAGAGACTTTTGGACAAATTCTGCAGGGTCCGGTGACCATTCGATGATGTCTATCTTTTCACCACCGAGTTCGTTCATGACAGTAGAGACACGGACACCCTTTTGCCCTACGCATGATCCGACAGGGTCGATGTTGGCATCTTCGGTCCAGACCGCTATCTTTGATCGACTACCTGGTTCTCGTGCGATCGCCTTGATCTCGACGACACCACTTGCAACCTCTGGAGACTCATACCCAAAGAGTTTTTCGAGAAACTTGGGATGCGTGCGAGAGATACGCAGTGTGATACCACGAGGAGACTCTTCGACATGGTAGAGGTAGCCTCGGATGCGGTTGCCGCGAACATAGCGCTCACCAGGGATTTGCTCTTGGGGAGGGATCACGCCAGTGGCACGGTTGAAGTCGACATAGACAACGCCACGTTCCACTTTTTGGATGTAGCCAGAGATGATGTCGCCTTCTTTGGTGCCAAATTCATCGAGGATGCTGGTGCGTTCTGCTTCGCGGATACGCTGCATGATGACCTGCTTGGCAGTTTGCGCAGCAATACGCCCAAAGTCGTCCTTGGGTTCGAGTGAAAACACTATCTCGTCTCCGATCGCAGCATTTGCTTTCATGATGCGCGCGTCTTCGAGCAAGATATGCTTTTCTTCGTTGTAGTGTTCGCGTTCGTCGAGTTCGTTTACTGGTTCTTCTTCGAAACGGACAAGTGTTTCATCAACGACCGTCTTTACTTGTTCAAAATCAACCGTACCTGCATCGAGATTGATAGCAGCGCGTACGATCTGGCCCTTTTTTCCGTATTCTTTCTTGTATGCAGCCGCGAGTGACTGTTCGATCGCATCGATGAGTTTGTCGCGCGCGATGCGTCGTTCAGTTTCGAGTTGTTCGATGGCTGCCTTGAGTGCTTTGATGTCCAACATAGTATTGTATTGTTATTTTTTTGTAATAAAGATAGTGAATGCAAAAGTGTTCTACAGAAGTTATCAACAGAAATGCCCACCTTTCGGCGGGATACTCTTGCGCACTCATCATATCATGACATATACTTTATATCAACATGATACAGATACACATACCACGTGCACTCAAGAACATTTTGATGATAGTAGGGAGCGTTGTGATCGCCGGACTTGTTGCAACCAATGTGGTATTGGCAAGCGCAACCGACAACTTTTTTGGCTACGCATGGTCGACCAACGTGGGATGGATCAAAGTAAACAACTGTGCAAGTGCAACCGACTGTACCGCACCAGGCGGCCAGTACGGCCTCACTATGCCAAGCAGTGGAGCACAGCGACTGATTACTGGATACGGATGGTCTCCCAACATCGGGTGGGTTACATTCAACACTTCCCGACAAGTAGAGCATGACCCTCGAAACCCTCAGTATCAAAACATAGACGACATTGTCGCAAATAACTGCCCTTCAGCACCAAGTGCTGGGCCAAGTTGTGCTGCTCGTGTTGATTGGGTAGACAATACAACTATCCCTGTAAAAGGATGGGCTCGAGCGTGTTCAGTATATGTTGATTGCGATAATCCTGAACGTGGCGTCAAACAAGACTATATGCGTGGTGGATGGGATGGATGGATCGCGCTTCAAGATACAGATCTCACTGATGGTGCTTCGTATGGAGTGCAACTCAACACAGCAACAGGAGCACTCAGTGGGTACGCATGGGGCTCTGATGTTGTTGGGTGGGTAGATTTTAGTGGTATAAATGTGATTATTGATGATTGTGTCAGAACTGGTACATGTCCTCCGCCAGTACTCTGTCCAAACGGTGAATCAGCACCAAATGGAGATATCTCACTCTGTTGTCCAGACGGTACCCCAGCACCAAATGGTGATATAAGTCAGTGTCTAGGTGATCCCAATGATCCAAACAATCCACCAGGTGGACCAGGTGGACCGGGCGGACCGGGCGGACCGGGCGGACCTGGTGGACCAGGTGGACCAACTGACATGTGTACCAACATCGATGGTGACCAGACGAGTGTAGTCCCTCCATATCGACAACTTTCTGACGGGCGCTGCCTTTGTATCGCAGGATATGTACTCAATGCCCAGCAACAGTGTGTCAAACCAGTCTATATAGAACCTAAACAATAATCATATGCAAGACATCATCACTCCAACCTCATATCAAACTTCGACAACTGAGTTGCAGCACCCCAAGCACAAAGCGCTTATCGGGGCACTCGGTGTGTTTGCGGTACTTGTTGTTGTTGTACTTTTGATCATGCAATACAATCGACCCGCAGCAGCCCCGCTTTCTCCACTTGATCAACTACAACGACTTCAGGAGGTTTCTAGTCCGGTAACAACTACTCCAGAGCAGCAAGTAAAACAACTTGAGGCGCTGAGTGGGGTCGGTGCACTAACTGAGTCTTCTGTAGCAGATAAATTGAAAGCACTTAAACAGACACAATAATTATATGAAACAAGGAATTAAACTTTTTGTACTACTTCTAGTTATGGGTATAGGGATCGCCTCGATAAGTGTTGCGCGTGGAGGCTTTTCTTATGAAAGTCCAAATTTTTCTGCGCCGGGGGATAGTGGAGAAGTAGTACCAATCTCTACTGGTACTACAGTAGATACAAAAGTAGGAGGATTGTCTGTCTCAAACTTTCTTGCAGAGGCGTTTGCACAAGTTGGAGGACAAACCTTTTTTACTGGAGAATTGCGAGGCGGTAATCCTCAATCGACTAATTCGGCATTATTTTTTGGAGATGACACGGTACCAGTTTCTGTTGAGGCTACTGGTGTGATAGCAACTACACAGACGATGCAGAGCGATACTTTGCTGCCAGAATCTGGTACTTCGTGGTCATATGTATGTGCAAGGGAACAGGGAGAGCTTGATATCTGTGATGATCTTTGTTCCAACATCGCAGGTGTACAACCATCGTTACCACCGGGAACGATCGTTGATACGGGCGGATTGTGCGGTATGGATGTATTTACGGGATCACCAACGACCTGTCAGTACCAAATGATCGTGAGTCGTATAGATGCGTCTCGTGCACGGTTTAGTCTCCAACAAGGAGGAGTTTCATACAGCGCTACCGAAACCTTTACGGTAATGGTACAGCTTGATGATGGTTCTACTCGAACAGTGACGGTACCAAGAGGTCAACTGTCTTCGTACGATCTTGGAGCAACAACTACTCGACTCAGAGTACTTAGTGTTCAGCCGGGGCTGATCGGTACAGGTGAAATTTGCTGGAGTGGATATTAGGCATTTAGAAATATAGTATGAAACATATGAAGCAACACATCATCAGTAGTATCAAACTCATTGCAATCGGAGCTATACTTGCAGGAGCAGTGAGTTATGTAAACGCGAGCACATGGACATCTGCGCCAGGAAACCCGCCAACAAACAATGTACCGACCCCCCTACATATTGGATCTATAGCACAAGTAAAAAATGGTGCGTTGGGTGTTGGGGCATTTAATGCACGTCAGGCAGCACAGTTTAACTCCACACTGTATCTTACGGGTATCGTCCGAGGAGGAACGCCACTCGATACTAGTACTAGTTCTGTTGTGCGGTTTGGGTTGAACTCAGGCACACCGCCTTTTATAGAATCACTAATTAGTGGTGAATTATTTGCGCAGGATCGGTTTCGTGTTGGAGTACTCAGTAATAGTTTTAATAGTGCTGTGTGTGCAGACCGTCTCGGACAACTAGTGCTTTGCAACGTAATGCCACAAGTAACACTCAATGCAACAGATCTTGTTGTACCGGTAAATGGAACGACAAGCCTTAGTGTGAAAACAACAGGATTTAGAACTCTAAACACTTGTATTATCGATCAGGGTATCGGTGCTGTTGCAATGACAGAGGTCTCAGACGGTGTATGGGAAACGACAAGCGCAGTTCTCTCCAACGCTATCCCACAACCAACAGTATTTCGAGTTGATTGTAGTGGTACCTCTCTCAGCGGCTCGTTTGAGCAGGTGGCAGCAACTCGTCTCATCGGTATCGTCAATAGCACTTCAGGATACTACGCACACTGCTTCATCGCTGATACACAGGTGACTATGGCAGACGGTTCCAAGAAAAATATCCAAGATGTCCAGATCGGTGACGTGCTCAAAGGTGAAACTACCAATAACACAGTGCTCGGATATCACCAGCCGACACTCGATGATGGCAAACTCTATGGGTTCAACGGCGATGAAGCATTTGTAACGGCAGAACACCCATTTATGACCACCGAGGGGTGGAAGTCTATCAATCCCGAGAAAACAAAAATAGAACACATCGGACTATTGGTAACCCAGCTCGAAGTAGGAGATGAGCTCGTTACAGAGCAAGGTACAATCACAGTCACCTCTATCGAAAGCAAGGATGCTCCTACTACCACCAAGCTCTACAATTTCATCCTCGATGGAGATCACACCTACTATGCGGATGGATATCTCGTGCACAACAAAGAGCTTTGTAATGCACAGTACCCAGCATGTCCTGGTAACGGTATCTGTATCGATAGTCAAGGTCTACCTACTCCCGGTACCGGCTCATGTGCTGTCAATTGTATCCCAGGACAACCAGTTATCGGAGGATACTGCAAGCCAGGTGATGTACTGACGTGCTCAGCTGAAGGTTACAAGATTTGTCTATAACACATTATGAAACACCTACGATCTATCATCACAATCGCACTTATCGCAACTCTCGGATGGGGTATCGCTCAGGCAAACTGGGCAGATCCAACAATTGAGCCGCTCGGAGATGGTCGAGAGATCCCTGTACATTCTGGTTCTGATCAGATAAAAGAGGGGGCACTTGCTGTCCAAGATGTGTTTTTTGTTGCACAAAACGCACAGTTTGATCAAACTGTATTTGCTCAAGGTATTATTCGCGGCGGAGGGCCTCAAGCATCAGGTCCTGTACTGTTTGGGGATCAAGTGTATCGTGTTGGAATAGAGGCAAACGGCACGATGTATACAAGAGGAATTATTAGTTCTCCATCACTTATCAATCAGGGCGATCAGCGACAAGTATGTGCTGATCAGTATGGATACCTCAGTCTCTGTCAGTAAACGATAATCACAAAACCGCTCAATTGAGCGGTTTTTGCTTGTGCTATACTCATTCGTATGAACTATCTTGTTGCAAACTGGAAAATGGCACCAGAGACCACCACTGACGCACTTCGTATTGCCGCCGCAACTACGACAATAACAAAAAAGTACAAAAAAACACTTACCGTTATTGCGGCTGTTCCTTCTATATACATTCCAACTATACATACAAAACAAAAATCGCTTACTATCGCAGCCCAAGATGTGGGTAGTGCTACAGGGATAGCTGCGACTGGGTCGATCGGCACAGCTATACTAAAGGGCAACAAAGTCGGGTACTGCATTGTCGGACACTCGGAGTGTCGCGTTCGTGGAGATACCAACGAGATAGTCAAAACAAAAATCGATCGACTTCTTGAAAAGAAAATCACTCCAATCATTTGCGTGGGAGAAAAAACGCGAGATGATCGTGGCTGGTATCTCAGCACCGTCAAGGATCAAATCGAAAGTGCGCTCACTAGTGTGCCACGACCTGAGCTCAAACGAATGATGATAGCGTACGAACCAGTATGGGCTATCGGAGCAGATGCGACACGCGAAGCAACACCCGAAGAGTGTCGAGAAATGATATTGTTTATTCGCAAAATTATTACTGATCTATATGATATAAAAACAGCAAAAAGCATAGCCATTCTCTATGGAGGATCGGTATCCGAAGACAACGCAGCATCGTTTGTTGCTGATGGAGCAGTCGATGGGCTGCTGGTCGGTCGGGTTTCACTCGATACCAAACGCTTGGCCAAGCTTGCTGAACGTATCGCTCATATATAAACTCCGCATATGAAATCTATCTCCCAACTTCCTACACTTCATGGCGCACGTGTACTGATCCGTGTCGACTACAATGTTCCTCTTAAAAAGAAAACGATTGTAGATACACGTCGTATCGATGCCAGTAGTGCAACGATAAAAACTATTTTGAAAAAGGGTGGTACACCGGTACTAGTAGCACATCTCGGAGATGGTACAGAGAGTTTGCGACCAGTTGCGACGTATCTTTCTCAGTCATTCAAAGTCGTTTTTGTCACACACGATGTCACCGACAAACGTATCATTGATATAGTGGACCACGTCCCTGCAGGCACCGTCGTACTTCTTGAAAATATTCGCCGCTATCCCCAAGAAGAAAAAAACAACGCGTTGTTTGCAAAACTGCTCGCACGTCTCGGACAGTACTACGTCAACGATGCGTTTTCTGTATCACATCGCAAGCATGCATCAGTAGTAGGGATTGCAAAACATCTTCCTTCATACGCTGGTATCCAACTAGAGCGCGAGATTAAGGCACTATCATCAGCTCTCAAACCTACTCACCCATTTGTTTTTATCCTCGGAGGTGCAAAGTTTGGGACCAAGATACCACTCCTTACGCGATTTGCTGACAAGGCAGACAAACTCATCATCACAGGAGCGATTTTAAATAATTTTTATAACGTATCAGGGTTTGAAGTAGGGAAGTCTGTCGTTGAGGGTGGATACGACGCACCGATCAAGAAACTTCTCAAGAATGAAAAACTTCTTCTTCCGATAGACGTACTAGTCACTCGTGGTACCAAACGTATTGTCTGTACACCGGATGAAGTACAAGCACGTGATGTGATCGTCGACATTGGTCCACAGAGTACTGCGCTGATTGCGACTGTGATCAAAAAAGCCAAGCTCGTGGTATGGAATGGACCGACTGGATGGTATGAAAAAGGATTTGTTCAGGGAACGACCGAACTCGCACGAGCACTGACCGAAAGTACAACAAAGGCCATTATTGGTGGAGGAGACACTGGGGCAGTGATAGATCGCATGATGGCAACCAATACGAGAATCTTTGTTTCTACTGGAGGAGGCGCAACGCTCGACTATCTCGCCACGGGGACATTGCCGGGTATTGCTGTTCTGGGCTAGTTGTGTACAATAGATTAAACCACTCGAGCACTCACTGATCCTGAAATGAAAAACCCGTCCTGCGTGTTTTTTGAAATATCTTATGAAATACACCCCCGGTCTCTCCGGGGGTTTGTATTTGACAATCATATATATGTATAGTATCCTTTGTTTAAATTTAGAAAAAGCATGGGTTATATATAGGGGTTACAGAATCGAAAGATTCTAAGGGGTCGCATAGCAATATGCGGCCTTTTTTATTGCATGCTGTTTTGTATGCGATGAGCAAACAGCGCCATTTCATCAGGGGTTTCGTATGGTGTATGAGGTCGTGTCGAGATATGTACTTCGTTCTCGAGATATCGGGGGATCAGGTGTACATGTATATGGGGGACTTCGTTGCCAACGACACCGATCTGTACATAGTCACAAGGGAGACCTTTGCGCATCGCTTTAATTATCTTTTTCGCTTTGATAAATAGCTGTGCGATAAGATCGTCAGGAGCTTCGTGGATCCATGCATAGTGTGCTTTGGGGACGAGGAGTGTGTGGCCTTTGGCTACAGGGCTGATATCGAGAAATGCGAGAAACTGATCATCCTCGTACACAATCGTTGCGGGGATTTCTCGGCGGATGATTTTGCCAAATATAGTGTCGTTTTGCATATGGAGTGAGTATACCGCATGGGAGAGTTTGACTTTTTCAAATAAAAGCGTAGAGTGCTGAAAAACTATTTGATATGAATAAGATACATAAAAGACTCGAAACTTTTTTACTTTCAAAAGGATTTTCTGAACCAGATCAGGTCACAGGAGCACCAGGACGACTCAAACCCAACGAAGAATACCTCGAACTATCTCCGCCAATGGATTGGCACAGTGGTCGGATCACACACATGGTTGCTGAGTATTTCAGGCATCAGGAGCTGCAAGTTGTAGTAGATGGGGGCGACATCACTGTGTCACAGAACGGTGTTGTCGTATATAAGGTATCTGTCACTGTGTTCAACTTACCTCAATTGGCAATTTTTGTAGGAAGTAATACTGATGCAGTATGTATCTCTATTTTTCATATGCACCCTGTGATCCGTTCTTACAAAAATTCCTTTCATCGTTTGTTGGTGCAAATCTTGTGCTTTCACGATTGGGATAGTATTGATGGCACTACCAATCGAAAACCTCCTGAAATATATGGCATGGTTGCCACAACAAAGATGTGCACCAAATGTAGCCGTGAAAAAGTCGAGTATGAGTCAATAGACTAATCTATTAAGTCTCCCAAGCGGGAGACTTTTTGCATGCTACAATCTCTTGCATGCAACAGACACTACTGACACCGAACGAGCTCGAGGAGCTCCTCATCGAACGACGAGGGATCAATGATCGAGAAGCTTTTCTTGCCCCGAGGTACCAGCTCGGCAACCTCTCCACATTTGTCGACATGGACAAAGCAGTCGAGCGACTTTACCGTGCAGTGACTTCTGACGAAGTGATCGGCATCTACGCAGACTATGACTGTGACGGTATTCCAGGAGCAGTCGTACTCGTCGACCTTTTTAAAAAGCTCGACATCATGGATCGTGTGCGTGTGTACATTCCTGATCGTCATGACGAAGGCTACGGTATCAGTGTGCGAGGTATCACCGAGCTCCAGAAACAGGGCGTGACACTGATGATCACAGTCGACATGGGTATCACCGCGATAGCAGAAGTAGCAGACGCGCAGTCACGTGGGGTCGACGTGATCCTCACTGACCATCACGAACCACTTGCCGAGTTCCCAGCTGCGTACGCACTCATTCATCCACGCAACGGTACGTATATAAACCAGGATCCATGCGGTGCTGCGGTGGCGTTTTATCTCGTGTGCGGATTTCTAGAGAAATATCGCGCAGCGTTTGGTATAGCGCAAGGGTGGGAGAAGTGGCTGCTCGATCTCGTAGGTTTTGCCACGCTCTCTGACATGGTGCCATTGTCGGGCGAGAACCGTATGCTTGCGCTCTATGGTCTACACGTCATGCGCAAGACTCGTCGCATCGGGCTGCGCCTCCTCCTTGAGAAAAATAATATATATCTCAACAACCTCACCGAGACAGATCTCACATTTACAGTCGCACCACGACTCAATGCTGCATCTCGTATGGACACACCGATGCTTGCATTTGAACTTCTCGCAACAGATGACATGAGTCGAGCAGCAACTATCATTACTACACTCAACGAGATCAATGACTTGCGCAAAGGTTTGGTCGCACAGATTGTGAAGGCTGCAAATGCCACACTCGAGTATCGCGCACTGTCACAGATACTCGCTCCGATCGTTGTGATCGGCAACCCCGAGTGGCGACCCGCAGTACTCGGACTCGTTGCCAATAAACTCCAAGAGAAATACAACCGCAGCTTCTTTGTCTGGGGTGAGGCAGGAGACGGCACGATCAAAGGTTCGTGTCGCATGATCGACGAGCACCATGCAGCGCTATTGTTCCAAGCACTCCCTGACGGCATGCTCCTGCACGCAGGTGGTCATCAAGCCGCAGGAGGATTTGCAGTCACCAAAGACAACACACACTTCCTCGAAGACGCGCTCAATGCGGCGATAGTACAGGTGCAGCACACCGCACAGACGAACTCGCTCCATGAGCCTATACCGCTTGTACTTTCGTGTGCGACCAGTCGTCATCTGGCGACTATCCGTACATTTGCACCGTTTGGCACTGGCAACATCGAGCCGTCATTTCGATTTGATCGAGTGGTGATACAGAGTACGAAAATGTTTGGGAAAAACAAAGAGCACATCGAAGCAGTCATTCGCGACGAGACAGGGACGGCGACGGCGTTTACCTTTTTTGCAGATGATCGACTCATACAGCAGCTCACCCCTGGGGAAACGGTCTCACTCATAGGCACCATCGAAGCCGGCTGGAGAGGAGGAGTACGAGTGCGGATACGTGAGGTTGTATAGATACTTGACTTTTTCTATATATTTGATATAGTATTCTTGAAACTTAAATATAGATTTATGTATATAAACAATGTGTGGAGAGTACTCGAACCGATAGGTAATATTTTTTCTATTGAGAAAAATATATCAGGAAGATTACAAAAACTAAATTACAACACTGTCCAACACGAAGTAATTATGGAATGTATTTCGAATGATTTATATAAGGAATATGAACGCCAAGAAGCCGAAGCACTTGCTGAAAAAATTTTAGATGCAAATGTTATATCAGGTTTTTGCGGGGGAGTATATATTTATCTTACGGATAAAATAAACGGAATCCCTCAGAAACTTACAGTGTATCGGTTCAATGGCGGCATACAAAAGATCATCTGTCCTATATATCCTGGCGCACTTCTACCACTCGGTCGAGCTATCTTGTGTAAACACACTTAAACCTTTGATATTTATCGAAGGTTTTTTATTTTCTATCAACAACGTATATACTACTCCCATGAAATCTACAGTCACACTCTATACCGACGGTGCATCACGAGGTAATCCTGGGCCAGGGGGGTGGGGAGCGATCATTATGTCTGACAAAGAAGTCGTGGAACTTGCAGGAGCAAAAAACCCTGCCACCAACAACCAAATGGAACTTGAGGCAGTCATCCAAGGACTCGCATATATTGAGAAACATTTTGGTAAGGTAGGAGTCGAGCTCCATGCAGACTCGCGCTATGTGCTCAACGGCATCGAGAGCTGGATCGATGGATGGGTGAAAAAGGGATGGGTCACGATGGCCAAGAAACCTGTTGAAAATAAACCACAATGGATGAAGCTCATGAAGCTGCGGGACTATTTTGGGCGATCACTCACACTGACCAAAGTCGATGGGCACTCAGGGCACACATACAACGACCGCTGTGATGAGCTTGCAGTTGCGGCTGCGCTTGGAAAGAAACCAAAGCTTTTTAAGGGAACAGTAAAGGCATACGAACTACAACTCGACGACACTCCACCGAAATCTCCCGCAAAGAAATCAAGCTCCGGTACGAAAAATAAAGGTACTGCATACTCATACGTCTCGATGGTAGATGGGAAAATACATGTCGACAAAGACTGGGCGACTTGTGAAAAAAGAGTGAAAGGTAAAAACGCCAAGTTCAAAAAAGTATTTTCAAAAGCTGAAGAGACTGATCTCGTGCAAGACTATACACTTGCGACACTTCTTTAAATAATCTTTATCTCTATACGCTAGCATGGAGACATGCTCGAACTTGCAACGATAGTTCTCACAATCGGGGCGATGCTGTATCGAATAGGAGATATGAGTATTGTCGAAATAGGGTGTGTGGCGGTGCTTTTGGCAGTTGTTGTGTCTGTATTTCTACGATCCAAACAGGGAATCATTTGTGGAGTTTTGCTCGGCGGCATGCTGATGATCGGAGCAGTCGCGCTCTGGAGAGTCGATGTACCAGTAGATACTGCGATATATGGCAAGCGTGCATTTGATGCACGAGTGGTATCAGTCGATCGCAGACTTGATAAGACCAATGTTGTCGTCATAGACAAACAGTACGATCAGAAACTTCAGGTCAGTACGACTGAGAAAGTCGAAGTATTGCCCGGAGACCATATCACTGTTAGAGGCAATGTCGAAGCACCAGAAGACTTTGTGACGGATTCTGGGCGGATATTTGGGTACGAGGCGTATCTGGCGAGTAAGGGAATCGTGGGGCTTGTGAAGAATGCGATCATTGGACCAGTGACCGAGCACGACATGGTGCTTGCACGGTTTCCGACACGAGTGCGGTATGCATTTGCAGATATATTTGCGCGGCATGTTTCGTTTCCATTTGATGGAGTACTCGCGGGGATGATCGTCGGGTACCAAGGAGGACTCCCAGACTATATATCAGATCTGTTTCGCAACACCGGAGTGCTCCATGTACTTGTACTGTCGGGGTACAACATAACACTTCTGGCAGGATTTCTCGCGCTACTTCTCAAAGGTCTCCCGTTCAAGCTGCGCAGTCTGATCACTGCACTTGCGATCCTCATGCTTGTGCTGATCAGTGGAGCAGGTGTGGCAAGTGTGCGAGCGGGGATCATGGGCGGTATCGCGGTGTTTGCTGGCCTTTCGATAAAAACATATCAGCCAATGCGTGCACTGTGGGTCGCGTATTTATTTTTCTTTGCTATCAGTCCGGCCAGTATCTTTGTCGACCCCGGATTTCATCTGTCATTTCTTGCGACGATGTTTATGATACTAGTGTTACCCAAAGTCGAGACACTGTTTCACTTTCTCCCAAAAACAAATCATATCGATATCCGTGAGCTCATCATGCTTGCAGTATCTGCGCCCGTGTTTATGCTGCCATACATGATGTATTTCTCGGGCAGTTTCCCGTTGTCGTCTCCATTTGCAAATGTACTCTTTGCGCTCATCACACCTGTGATCATGATCTCGGGCATACTACTGATCGTGCTCTCATGGATCGCACCTGCAGCGACACTGGTGGGAGTACTCCTGTCAGGATTTGGATCGATAGTGCTAGGGATACTGCGTGTGTTTGATCATCTGTACCTATGGCAAACCCCAGCACTTCCGTGGTGGGGTGTGACGAGTGTGTATGTAGTTGTGCTCGTACTACTTTTTAAACGAGAGATTACTGACTTCCTTTGGCAGTGGTATAGAGTGCTTCGGCGACAGACCAGTTCATAGCATCGAGGAAGTCTTGTGCGTATTGTTTCTTGCCGCTTGGTTGATAGTCAGCGACATATGAGTGCTCCCACATATCGAGTGCAATGATCGGCATTGCACCTTGGAGTTGTCCGATTTGCTGTTCATCTATCCAGTGAAGGATCAATCCGTCTACTTTTCTATCATAGGAAAGCATAGCCCAACCGATCCCGCGTGTTGTTGCCAGTGATATAAACAGTGCCTTGAAAGCAGCGATGGTACCCCACTGTTTTTCAATTGCAGCAGTCAATGTAGGAGCCACAGTACTCGGTCCACTAACAAGTGCGAAATACACTTCGTGGTTGCGCATGCCGTTGTATTCAAATGCAAATCGGCGATAGAGCTCACCTGTTTCATACACCTTGGTGTCGTCGGTCTGGTACCCCGCGAGCTTTTCTATGACTGCATTTGCATTCTTTACGTAGCCTGTATAGAGCTTGTGGTGCTCGTCGTGAGTAGTGGTTGTTATTTTTCCAAAAGGAAGTGGGGATACGGGTTGTTCGATAAACATAGTGGTCTGTGTTGGTCTGATACACTACTAGTATACATGACCCGACAACTGAAAACCCTGGTATGGATGATTGCGCTTTTGATCATTCTCGGTATCGCATCGGCAGTGCTACAGCCATCAGATACACAGGGAACAGGAAGCATGACAATGCTCAATATTGGTCAAGGTGATAGTTTCCTTATCACTGCACCATCGGGGGCGCAACTACTGATCGATGGCGGCAAAGATAGCAAGGTACTCACCGAGCTCGCACGTGTAATGCCTCGGGGAGATCGTAGTATCGACATTGTGATTGCCACACACCCTGATGCAGACCACATAGGTGGGCTGAAACTCGTGCTCAGTAGATACAGGGTTGGAATGTACCTCACCTCACAGGTCACGAGTGATTCAAGCCTTTTTAAAGACCTCAACGCAGTACTTGTAGATGAAAAAATACCCGCATACTACGTGCGCAAGGGTATGACAATAGTGCTCGACAGTACAACGAAGCTAACCATCTTGTTCCCTGATCGTGATACGAGCGGATGGGAGACCAACACCGCCTCTGTGGTCAGCCGGCTCGACATGGGAGCGTCCAGCGCACTCCTTACCGGGGATTCACCAATCTCGATCGAGCAGTATCTCGTGAAAACAAATAAAAAAGCTCTCGACGTCGATGTGGTGCAGCTCGGCCACCATGGGTCCAAGACCTCCACGAGTGAGTCATACTTGAAGGCAACAAGTCCAACATTCGCTCTTGTCTCTGCTGGAGTCAACAACAGCTACGGCCACCCGCACCCAGAAGTCACTGATCTATTGAAAAAGCTCGCAATCCCTCTCGTCTCTACTCAAGACAATGGCACCGTCATATTGTATCCGTCAGGAAGTGGATGGAAACGATAAAACCGCCCATATGGGCGGTTTTCTTATGTAAACTTTATTTGATCACTCCTGCTTTCTTGAGGGTAGCGTACGCACCATTTTTTGCGATAGTCCGGAGACCTTTGGTTGAAACAGTGACCATCACGTTCTTGCCGAGCTCGGCGACGTAGATGCGCTTCTTTTGGAGGTTGGCGTATTTGCGAGAAGGGGTAATAGGGTTGAACTTGGTCGCACGAACCTTGGTCGAGTAGCCGCCCGACATCTGAGAAGTTTTATTGGTGATTGCGCATGCTTTTGCCATAGTGACTCGCATGGTACCATAGGGGATACTCTCATGCAAGGCCCACTTTCCATTTTTTATTTTCTCATCCTCATGGTGTCTATCATCGTGCACGAAGTCGCGCATGGACTTATGGCAGAACGCGAGGGTGACCCGACCGCTCGCATGCTCGGCCGTATCACGCTCAACCCGCTCAAGCACATCGACTGGTTTGGCTCAGTGATCTTGCCGCTGGTACTCATCGTCTCCAGCGCTGGTTTTGTGCTCGGCTGGGCCAAGCCCGTGCCGTACAACCCCGACAACCTCAAGCATGGCAACAAATCGATCGCCAAGGTCGCTATTGCGGGTATCGTCGTGAACCTGCTTGTGGCAATCATATTTGGGCTCCTGATCCGGGCGTCGCTCGCTACAGGACTCGTGTCTCGGGCATTTATCGATATTGCGAGTATTATTGTCCTTGTCAATGTGGTACTCGCATTGTTCAATGCGATCCCAATCGCACCACTGGACGGATTCCGCTTCCTCTCGGCCGTACTACCTGCACGGGCACAGCCGACGCTGCGAGTCATAGAGCAGTACTCACTCCCACTCCTTCTTGTGTTCATAATATTCCTCTGGAGGGTGGTAGCACCGCTTGCATACAATGGATATACTCTTTTGACCGGGATACCGCTTGATTAATTCAACACCCTGTAGTAGGATACTCGGACACATGGCTACGATAAACCAGCTGATAAAGAAACCTCGCACCACTGCCGCTCGCAAGAGTAAGGCCGTGACTCTTTCTCGTGGCTTCAACACGATCCACAACCGTCCTGTTGCATACGCATCTCCGTTCAAGCGTGGTGTGTGCGTCAAGGTATCTACCACTACCCCCAAGAAACCAAACTCAGCGATCCGTAAAATCGCTCGTGTACGTCTGACCAATGGTGACACCGTCACTGCATACATCCCCGGCGAAGGTCACAACCTCCAAGAACACTCAGTGGTTATGCTTCGTGGTGGACGTGTCAAGGACTTGATCGGAGTGCGATACCACATCGTGCGCGGTGTGCTCGACACGCAGGGTATCGACAAGCGACGCAAATCTCGCTCTATGTATGGTACCAAGCGTCCCAAGGCAGCTAAGTAAGTATTGAAATAACACATTTATATGCGACGACCAGTAAAAAATCGAAATATTGTAAAACCTGACATCAAGTTTGATTCACTCACACTTGAGAAGTTCATCAACTCCATCATGCAAAGTGGCAAAAAGAACACCGCTCGTGCGATCGTCTATGGAGCACTCGAGATTATCAAGGAAAAAGAAGGGGTAGAGAGCCCGATCACCGTCTTTGATGAAGCATTGAAAAATGCAGGCCCACTCGTAGAAGTCCGTTCACGACGTATCGGAGGAGCCAACTATCAGGTTCCTCGCGAAGTCCGCACCGAGCGCCGCACTGCGCTTGCAATGCGATGGATCATCGAAGCATCACGTTCTCGCAAGGGAGCAAAGACTGCTGTCGCACTTGCCGAAGAGCTCATGCTCGCTGCAAAGGGTGAAGGAAATGCTGTAAAGAAGAAGAAGGACACCCACAAAATGGCAGAGTCCAACAAAGCATTCGCTCACTTTGCGTGGTAAACAATCCCCCGACATGGGGGATTTTGTTTGCAAAAAGCCCTATTGTGCCGTATAGTGGTGGTCACAAGTGACTGCAACGTCTCTTTTTTATTATCGATAATTATTTAGTATTATGAACCGAGAGTATTCACTCGAACAAACACGAAACTTTGGAATTATTGCGCACATCGATGCGGGTAAAACAACGACGTCAGAACGTGTCCTCTTTTATACAGGACAGAGTCACAAGATAGGAGAAGTGCATGATGGTGAGACCACCACCGACTGGATGGAGCAAGAGCGTGAACGTGGTATCACGATCACTGCTGCTGCGGTGACCTGTGCGTGGATCCCGACCTATGCCAAGGGTGACAAGAGTAAGAGTATTCGTTTCAACATTATCGATACACCAGGTCACATCGACTTCACGGTAGAAGTGAAGCGTAGTTTGCGTGTACTTGACGGTGCGGTTGTAGTGTTTGACGGAGTTGCAGGCGTCGAACCCCAATCAGAAACCAACTGGCGCTATGCCGACGAAGCAAACGTGCCTCGTATTTGTTTCGTAAACAAACTCGATCGTACTGGTGCATCATTTGAGCACTCATACAAGACTATTCTTGAACGTCTCTCTAAAAAGGCAGTACGATACCAGATCCCAATCGGTCTCGAAGAAAATCATGAAGGTGTTGTAGATCTCCTTGAGATGAAGGCGTACTACTTCGAAGGCGACATGGGTAAAAACGTGGTAGAAAAAGAAATCCCCGAGAACCTCATGGCAGATGCCAAGGCATTTCATGCTGAGCTCGTTGAGCGTATCGTAGAGAACGACGAAGCAATGATGAATGCGTATCTCGAAGGCAATGAACCACCTATTGCAGATCTCAAGAAGCTTCTCCGCAAGGCCATCATCGCAAACCAAATTTTCCCAGTGTATGCAGGCTCTGCGCTCAAGAACAAGGGTGTGCAGCTCGTCCTCGACGGCGTCGTAGACTACCTCCCAGCTCCAAATGATATCAAGGCAGTTAGTGCGACTAATCCTGACACCGATGAGCCGGTAGAGTGTCCACCAAAAGATGATGCTCCATTTGTTGCGCTCGCGTTTAAATCAATGAGCGATCCATTCGTCGGACAGCTCGTCTTCTTCCGTGTGTACTCTGGTACAGTCGAAGCAGGTGCATACATTTACAACCCTCGCACTGGCAACAAAGAACGCATGAGTCGTATCGTGCGCATGCAGGCTGATCAGCGTGAAGAAGTGAAAAAGGTATTTGCAGGAGAAATCGCTGCAGCAGTGGGACTCAAAGATACCATTACCTCTGACACACTTTGTGATGAAGCTACTCCTATTGCACTTGAACGTATCAAGTTCCCAGAGCCAGTGATCAACCTCCGTATCGAACCAAAAACAAAAGCAGACCAAGAAAAAATGGGTCTCGCACTCAACCGTCTCGCAAGTGAAGACCCGACACTCAAGGTCTCGACTGATCCTGAAACCGAAGAAACACTCATCGCAGGTATGGGAGAGCTCCACCTTGAAATCATCGTCGATCGTATGAAGCGAGAGTTCAATGTCGAAGCAAATGTCGGTAAGCCACAGGTTGCATACCGCGAAACGATCACGGGTACTGCAGAAGTAGAAGGCAAGTACATCAAGCAGTCTGGTGGTAAGGGTAACTACGGTCACGTCAAGATCAAGATGAAGCCAATGGATCAGTCTATCAAGGAAGAAGACCTCCCGAAAAACACCACACGTAAAAATGGGTACGAGTTTATCAACACTATCAAAGGAGGTGCGATCCCAGGTGAATTCATTCCACCGATTGAAAAAGGATTTAAAGAAGGACTCGATCGCGGAGTACTTGCAGGCTTTAGACTTGAAAACGTATCTATCGAACTCTATGACGGATCGTTCCACGAAGTTGACTCCAACGAAATGGCGTTCAAGATCGCAGCATCTATGGCTGTCCAAGACGCTGCCAAGATGGCAAAGCCGGTGATCCTCGAACCGATGATGAAAGTAGAAGTGGTGACTCCCGAGAAGTTCATGGGAGACGTAACTGGCTCACTCTCGTCTCGCCGAGGTCTCATCGAAGGTATGGAGACTCGTGGTATGAACCAAGTCGTCAACGCCGTCGTACCACTCTCAGAAATGTTTGGGTACATGACATCACTGCGATCAATGACCGAAGGTCGCGCAGGATTCACGATGGAATTCCTCCGCTACGACATCGTGCCGCAAAACGTCGCAGACACCATCATCAAAGCTCGACAATAAGACACTCCAGCAGCCGCCGACAAGGCGGTTTGTTGTTTGTATGGTAGTCTAGGGGTAAACTACAAGCTCATGAATAAAAAAACAATTCTTGTTACCGGCGCTACTGGGGGGATCGGTGG
>CAZSWF010000008.1:0-44860 GCA_964610995.1 uncultured Candidatus Saccharibacteria bacterium | reverse complement strand
GGGGATATCATGTGCATATAGTACCAAAAATGGTGGATTTTTAATAGTTGCCCTAGGTGCTACAATGACTCCATGCAAAAGGCTCAAAGTCTTGCCCACCTACGGGTCCCCCCACACAACCTCGAAAGTGAGCAAGCGGTACTTGGCGCGCTCATGCTCCGCCCTGCAGCGATCCACGAGATCGTCGACTTGCTCGTACCAGAAATGTTCTATGCAAAGAAGCATGCGATCATCTTTCGCAACATCATGGACCTCTCGATGAAGAACGAGCCCATCGATGTGCTCTCCATCGCCAACTCTCTCAAGGAAAAGAAGCAACTCGCCGACGTCGGTGGCAACACATACATCAACGAGCTCATGGGGAACGTACCCTCTACCGTCAACGTCCGCCACTATGCAGATATTGTATACAAGAAATTCATCCTCCGTTCACTGATCGATGCGTCTGAGTCTATCGCAACCCTTGCCTACGAAGAAAACGATATGGAGACGCCGGATATCCTCGATACTGCAGAAAAAGCAATATTTAAAGTGTCCTCGAGTATGCAGACCAAAAATGCATTTGTCTCGATCAAGCAGTCGCTCCTAGAGACCGTCGAGCAGATCGAGCACCTGCGTGATCACAAAGACGAGATACGTGGTGTACCGACAGGCTTTACCGATCTCGACAACCTCCTCGCTGGACTGCAAAAGAGTGATCTCATCATCCTCGCCGCGCGACCAAGTATGGGTAAGACCACATTTGCGCTCGACATTGCTCGCAACGTCGCACTCTCTGGTACACCGGTCGGTATTTTCTCACTCGAAATGTCTGCGACACAGCTCGTACAGCGTATGCTCTCGGCAGAGAGTCGTGTCGACGCATGGGCTATCCGCACCGGACATGGACTGTCCAATGCACACTTCACCACGCTCCAAGAAGCAGCAAGTCGTCTCCAAAAAGCTCCGATCTATATCGACGACCAAGCCGGCAACTCTATTGTGAAAATGCGATCAGTCGCACGTCGTCTCAAAAGTGAGCACGGGCTTGGACTCATCGTCGTCGACTACCTCCAGCTCATGCAAACGTCGAAAAACTATGACTCCATGGTCAACCAGATCACCGAAGTCTCTCGCTCGCTCAAGCAGCTTGCTCGTGAGCTCGACGTACCAGTACTTGCGCTCTCGCAGCTCTCTCGTGCAGTCGAAACTCGTGGTGGCAAACCTCGCCTCTCTGACCTGCGTGACTCAGGATCTATCGAGCAAGACGCCGACCTTGTGATGTTCATCCACCGTGAAGATCGGTTCAAAGATGAAAAAGACTTCATCACCGACATATTGATCGAGAAGCATCGTAACGGTGCGGTCGGGTCGGTACAGCTGCACTTTGATGCGAAAACGACATCGTTTCTCTCGCTCGACAAGGCGCATGCTGCAGGTATTGCCGCACCCAAAAAGGCTTCGTTTGATGACTTCTAGTGTATGGATCAAGAACGAGAGAGGCTCGCACAACTATTTCTAAAATTCCCCGGCATTGGTCGCAGACAAGCCGCACGTTTTGCATACTTTGTACTTACTCAGCCCCAAGACTATGTGCAGCATCTCGCACAAGCTCTCACTGCTGCACGCAACCACGCACACACATGTACTCGATGTTTTCGAGTATTTGAAGGATCAGATGGTCTCTGTGATATCTGTCGCGACACGACACGCAACCAGCATGAGCTCATGGTCGTAGAGAAAAGTCAGGATATCGATGCATTTGCCAAGACTGACTACCATGGACTCTTTTTCGTACTGGGTAACCTGATCCCTATTGTCCAAAAAGACGTACTTGCAGGTACCCACCTTGCACAACTGAAAGCTCGCGTAGAAAAGGATAGCAAGGAGTTCTCTGATATTGAGGTAATCCTCGCCTTCCCTTTGACACCCAACGGCGACCACACTGACATCATCGTCCGCGAACACCTCGCAGGACTACCTCTGACCATCTCAAGCCTTGGCCGTGGCCTCTCTACAGGAGCAGAACTCGAATACGCCGATGCACAGTCACTGAATGCGTCGTTGAAGAAACGGGAATAAAAAATCCTCTCGATATGAGAGGTTTTTTATTTGATAGCAGTAACCTTTACTTTGAAGTATGGCTGGCGGTGGCCATTTTTCTTTTGGTAGCGAGACTTTTGCTTGTATTTGAGGACGACTACCTTTTGAGCGCGGCCGATGACGGTGATCTCACCAGAAACCTTTGCGCCGTCAATGTACGGAGCGCCGATAGTGGTGTCAGAGCCGTTGTCGACGAGGAGTACCTTGTCAAAGGTGATAGCGTCACCCTTTTTGTGCTCACCAGCGAGCTTTTCGATAGTGATGGTGTCGCCCACTGAGACCTGGTACTGCTTGCCACCAGTTGCGATCACTGCGAACTCCGTAGGGACGACCTTTTTTGAGGCCGTTTTTGGAGCGGTTTTCTTTGGAGCGGCTTTCTTTGTTGCTTTTGCGACTGCCATATAAGTAGGAGCTCATTATACTTATTTTGGTCGCCTTTGCAAGCGTGGTACACTGGTACCTATGATATCCCGCTATAGCGCCCATGGCCTGACCTGGATCGACCTCGAGAGCCCCACTCCCGATGAAACTGCGCTTATTGTTGAAGAATTTGGCATTCCCCATTTGGTGGGTCAAGAAATGGTCGATCATACACTACGGTCCAAGGTAGACCTCTATGCCAACTTCCTCTACCTCATTCTCCACTTTCCTGTGGTTAGCAAAGATGGTACGCGCAGCGGTGAACAAGAAGTCGATTTTGTCATTGGTAAAAACTTTTTGATTACTACTCGATATGAAGTAGTCGAACAGATAGCAGATTTTTCAAAAGTATTTGAGCACCACAGTCTCGTGGATCACAAACTTACGCCGCAACACGGAGGATTTATTTTTATGCAAATGATCAAAGCGTTTTATAAAAAGGCGCTGCATCAGCTCGAAGATATGACTATCGCTCTCAAAGAGATCGAAGACCGCATCTTTACGACCCAACACCCGACTATTGTTCGTGATATTTCACACATCTCTCGCAAGTTACTCGATTTCAAACAATCGATCCGTTTTCATGGTGAAGTACTCCACAGCTACGAAAGTGCATCCCAACGTCTCTTTGGTCCAGAGTATGCATACTATGCAGAGGTCATTACGAGTGAGTATCGCAAAGTAGCAAGTATTCTCGAGAGCAACCGAGATACTGTAGCCGAACTTCAGCGCACCAACGATTCACTACTCTCAAGTAAAAGTAATGAGATAATGAAAAACTTCACCATCATGACATTTGTTATGCTGCCATTGACGCTCATTACAGGTATTTTTGGGATGAATACAGTAGATAACCTTGTTTTTATTAGATCATTTGATGACTTCTTCTTTATTATTGGCGCGATGACTATTACTGGTTTTATCCTCTTTATTTTCTTTAAACTACGACGATGGATCTAAGACTCTACAATACAAAAACGCGATCTGTTGAAGTATTTGCTCCACTCAATGCCCCGACTGTCACGATGTATGCCTGTGGTCCCACAGTCTACGACAAGACGCATATCGGGCACATGCGCAAGTACATTGGGGATGACATACTGCGTCGTACACTCACCTATCTCGGCTACCATGTCACCCACGTAATGAACATCACCGACGTCGGCCACCTTACCAACGACTCTGACGATGGTACCGACAAGTTTGAGGCCAAGGCCGAGCTCGAGGGCAAGAGTGTGTGGGACATTGCTGCACACTACACCGATGTATTTCATCGCAGCATGATGGCAGTCAACGTACTCCCGCCCACTACTGAAGTAAAAGCAACTGATCATATAGACTCTATGATCGCACTTGTACAGACGCTTATGGAAAAAGGTTTCGCATATGAAACTGACGCTGCAATATATTTTGATGTGTCCCAGGATCCCAACTATGGCTCACTCTCTGGTCAGAAGCTCGCAGACAAGCTTACCGCAGCACGTGTCGACGTGGTCAGTGATAGTGACAAACGTCATCCTGCAGACTTTGCGCTCTGGTTCAAGCGAGTCGGACGATTTGAGCACCATACGATGTACTGGACGAGTCCATGGGGTGCAGGGTTCCCTGGCTGGCATATCGAATGCAGTGCAATGGCGATGCAGTATCTCGGAGAAACCATAGATATACACACTGGTGGTATTGACCATATCCCCGTGCATCATGAAAATGAAATCGCACAGAGCGAGTGTGCGACTGGACATCAGTTTGTGCGGTACTGGGTGCACTACGACTTCCTCACCGTCGACGGCGAGAAAATGTCCAAAAGTAAGCAGAACTTTTATACGATCGAAGACATCATCGAGCACAACATCGATCCACTTGCTGTGCGACTACTGGCTATGTCTGCGAGCTATCGCAAGCCGCTCAACTTCACCTGGGACGCACTGGCTACTGCGCAGACCTCTCTACACAAGCTCCAATCATTTGCCGCCCTACAAAAAGAAGTTGGTTCTGCTATTGATTCATACAGCACCACCTTTAGTGAAGCATTGAGTGATGATATCAACACCGCAAAAGCGCTCGCCGTAGTCTGGGAACTTCTGAGTGATAGTACAATACCCAATCCAGACAAATGGGCAACACTTCTATCTATGGACGAAGTGCTCGGTCTTGGGCTTGATATGGTTCCTAAAAAACAAGAAAAAGTTATCACCGATGAGGCGCATGAGCTTATCGCGGCACGTGATCTCGCTCGAACAAACAAAGACTTTGCCGTATCTGATGAACTTCGTACAAAACTCGAATCTCTTGGGTATGAAGTACTCGACACTCCAGCTGGCACAAAACTCCAATAACACTACATCGTAGGCAATACCACCTTAAATACTGATCCCTTTCCAAGTCCTTCACTTTCGATCACGACATCACCCTTGTGTGCAATAGCAATTTGTTTTGCAAGATAGAGTCCGAGACCACTTCCACCAGTATTGAGCTTACCCCCTTCTCCGCGCGAGAACTTTTCAAATAGCTTTGCCTTAGTCTCTGGTGAAATACCTACACCATTGTCTTTTACTGCAAATACAACAGTGTCGTCAACTCGTTTCAATGATACTTCTACTGTGCCATTATCATGTGTGTACTTGATACTGTTGTCAGTGAGGTTGAGAAATACTTGTTTGATCTTGGTAGGATCGACATTGACTACAAATGTTTCTCCCGCAGCCATATCAAGTGTAAATACTATGTTTTTGCTTTGCGCCGGGATCTGCATTTCGTTGTAGAGGTTTTGCACAATAGGAGCAAGATCGGTCTGCATAAACTCATACTTCATACCACCTTGTTCTATTTTTGATACGTTGAGGAGGTCTTCGACGATACTGACGAGGCCTTGTGCCGAGATATAGATACGCTTGATCGGTTCGTCTATTTTCGCATTAAGCTTGCCATACGAGCCTTCGATGAGCATCGACGAGTAGCCTTTGATAGCGGTCAGCGGACTACGCAGCTGGTGGGACGCCAGTGATAGGAACTCTGTCTTGAGTTTGTCGACACTCTTGAGCTTGTCGTTGGCGTGTTCGAGGTTGGAGTTTGATTGTTCGAGCTCGGATGCAAGTGCTTGAATAGATCTACGAGCTTTAATTTCTCTTCGGATGTTTGTGACTAATATATAGGCCATCGGGATAGACAATAGTAGTGTGAGAGCGGTGATGTAGTTTCGGTAATTTTGGGATTCTGCAAAAAACAAAGATATGATCAATATAATCATTGCAGTTACTAGTGTATCTACAAGTAGTATACGAGGTTCGATACTTTCAAACTTGATAGTTACATATGCTAGGAAAATTGCAAAAATAGGAACGGCAATATGTCCGTATTGACTAATATCGTAATTATCAAGAAAAGTTCCAAAAAAGTTTGCAAGTAAAAACGAAGAAAGAAGTAGGGTTATCCCAACAGCGATTAAAACAATTTTGACTTTTTGTCCTGAATTTTTTCTTTTGAATATGGAAAACACCGCTTTACCCACAATAAGCACTATAAATAATGCCTCAAGGAAATAGTTGTAATATGCTGCAATACCCTCTACCACGTTTCGGTCACAGGTGGTGTAATCAAAGCCAACAACAGATAGGCCGATAGGCGCCATAATCAAGGTAGGAAGTAGTAACCCAAGCAATGCCCACCGCTCCCACGTAAAAAGCTTTCGTTTTTCTACGAAACTCAAGAAGAACACAAATGCGCTTAGGAAAATAATCGGTTCAACTAGGTTGATGACGGTCCAAAAGAATAAAACGTTGGGTATGATTTCGTTTGCCCATAGTACAAGATCGCAAAAAAGCCATATACCATAAGAAATCGCCATAATTCTAAATGGTTGTTTGGGAAATTCTTTAAGTTTCAAGAACGTAAGACCAAAAAGAAAGATGAAAATAAGAATAGACGTTATGTGGGAATAGTAAATCAATGGAATACTATTCTCAGAGAAGATCAAAAATTTTGCTGTATCCCATTCGCACATCATAATTACTGTATTAATGGTCTAAGTATATCAAACGCGTCTGGTAGGTCTTCTTCTGTATAAAAGATCGGATAGTCTTGATGAACATAAATTTTGATATACGAAAAACCAATGCTCGCAATATAGAGCGCAGCTACTAGTATCCAAAAAAAACTATTTTTTTTGTTTTCTGGCATGTTTTCGTAAACTCTCAATACCTTTAGTATAAACTAAATATTGAGGACTTTCCATATATTCACGAATGTAGTCGGGGACAATACCTTTCGTATAGTATTTTTTTTGAATAGATGGTTGAAGTGTCATAAAATCCGCTATTATTTTTCTGCAATTGGATTTCTTGCAATCACACAGCATTTTCCATGGGTTTTCATATAGAGTTGTTGAGTAGTCCCAGGCAATTTCTTCGCCAATTTTAATATTCTTTAAGGCAATCAAGAGTACTCCCGCATCAGAAAATCGTAATCCTGCATTTGGATCACATGAATGATTTATGAAGTCGTCGATCTCTCCAGACGGTCCAAGGTAATTATCTTTTCCTATCTGAACAAAGCGATCCTTCTCCCCTTCCATTTTTTTGGGTATCTTACTTTTGTGAACTATCGCTCCTTGAAACTTTACGATAACATCGTTTTTCTTGTAATTACGGGCAGCAAAAACAGCTTTGCCTAGGTGGTTTTCGCCTAAAACAAAATTATTTAATACTTTTATATACATCTTTTCATACTAGCATTTAAAACGGTATAAAAAAACACCGGGAATAATTCCCAGTGTCCGGTTACGCAAATCTTTTTCGATAAAAAACTGTTAAGAAAACAGCGAAATGGCAGAAGAACTCTATGATAATATAGTACAACTCCTCGCTGATTTTGTTTTGTGTAAGAATAAACAGAAAACAAAAAAGATCACCAATACTCCACAACTTCCATGCCGCAGAATCTTCATGTCTATAGTCACCCCAGGCACTTTTAATCGTAGGAATAAAAGCAACGGGAAGAGCAACGAGCATTACTACGTGTGCCCAAAGTGCTATTTGGTATGAATACCAAACGATCATTGCAGTAATACATGCGATTACAGAAAAAATCTCTGTAAAATCAGGCTTTTCCCATTTTGCGATACGCCAAATCATTACAGTAATAGTAATGCAGGCAATCGAGGAGATGTAAAATATGGATGACTCAAAGAAACCACCAAACGATTTGTGATACGTCAAAGTTTCGATAAGTGTGGCAGCTGCCCATATTATCCAAGACCATCTATTTGGAGAAACAGTATTTTTTTTAATGGCACGATAGTAAACAACGTACCCTGCTATCGAAAAAATTGTTGCTATAACAAAGAACGGTATTTGTAAATTATGCATCTACGTTAGATTTGATGAGAAAAAGTTTCTTTCCAAAAACCTATTCTCATCAAACCTTTTTCCTATTATAACATATTTAACTCATAAAGTCAAATAAAATCCCCTACTACACTACATAGCAAGGGATCGTTGTTAATTAAACGTTTTTTGTAAAGAAGTACTCAAACCTACCTGGACATGACCATTGTATCCAATTGTTATATTGGGTACGAGTTTTTTTGAAAACTTGTATTGAAGATGTAAACCATCCACAGCATAGGATTGTGTTTTGAAGCCAACCCCAAAGCGTTTAGTCGGATAGTAAACAATAGATCCCATTCTCCAAATACCCCATTCGTTAGCGTACGAAATATTTAACGACACTAGTATCTTGGTCTCCTCTACTTTTTTAGATGAAAAGATTTCAAGATAATAGTATGTGTTTAGATATTTGGTGGTCTTTATTTCTTTACTTAGGTATGGTTGTTCAAACCCAATCCCTGCACCAAATTCTTGGTAGCTTTCTTTATTTTTAGGTTGAATACTAAACAATACTCCGGGAGCCACTGACCAAACATCATTTTCAAAAACGGCTTCACAAAATACCCCCCATGTACCTATCGTCTGATATACACCAGGATTGATAAAAAGATAGTTATTGGTTGTTATTGAAGCATCATTTATGAAATAAAGAGTTGGTTTTGTTTGGCTTTTTGAAGTATTCCAATACAAAAAAACTAGAACAATACACATTTTTTTCATGAGCAAATATTTGTTTTATTATATCAATAATATAATAAAAGTCAATATTACTCCCTCGGTTTCAAAAGTGGAAACAGCTGCGTCTCGCGTATCGGCTTATCCACCATGAAGGCAAAGAATCGCTCACCAAATCCAAAGCCAAATGTCGGTGGCATGCCATGTTCGAGCATTTCCACAAATTCATCATCAGCCATCATTGCTTCGTCGTCCCCTTCATTGATGAGTCCTTGCTGCACATCAAACCGTCTCTTTTGCTCAACTGGATCATTGAGTTCTGCATGCGCACGCCCCATTTCACTTCCGCCAATGATGACTTGGAACATTTCTGTCTTGCGCAGATCAGTTGCATGGGTCTTGGACAATGGTGCGACAACGAGCGGGTGGTTAACAAGAAATGCAGGACCACTGATCTGTTTGCGGCAATACTTCCACAGTGAGTCAGTGAGGCGCTCCTTGTTCTTGCCGTCATATTTGACGCCGAGCTCTTTGAGCTTATCGGTCATTTCGTCGGCAGTTGCAGAAAAAATGTCGATACCAGTACGATTCTCTATCTCTTCTGCGTAGTCGATGTCTATCCAGTCGTGATTGAGATCGAAGGTATGACCTCGTGTGGTAAATATCGTCGTCCCACAGACTTCTTGGGCGAGTTCACGGTACAGTCGTTGTACGAGCTCCTTACCTTCACGCAAATTCATGAATGCTGCATAGAATTCCATGTTGGTGAACTCTTGTATATGCTCTGGGCTCGAACCTTCATTACGATATACGCGCCCGATCTCAAATGTCTTGGGGAATCCAGCGGCCATCAGTCGCTTCTGCCAGAGCTCTCCGACCGAAATGCGCATGAATACATCCATTGCGAAGTCCTTGTGCATGGTCTTGAACGGATTTGCCTCTGCGCCACCAGTGGTGACTTCGAGTGTGGGAGTCTCGACTTCCATGAATCCCGCGTCTTTCATGAAGTTGCGCGTCACTTCCCAAAACTTTGCCTTCTGTTCGAACATTGCGCGAAGTTCAGGGTTGGTGAGAATGTCGAGATATCGCTTGCGGTACCGTTCATCTTCATCAGTAAGTCCGTGCCATTTCTCAGGCAGTGGCAGTAGTGACTTGGCGAGCATGTTCCATCCAGATACAAAGAGTGCCTTTTCTCCGCGCTTGGTTGTGTATGCGATACCTGTTGCTTCGACGAAGTCTCCAACGTCAGTGGTTTCGTTCCAGAGTTCATAGGAGGAGGCATCCATCTCGTCAGATTTGAGAAAGAGTTGCATGGTGCCCCCAGATCCAGAGCCATCAAATATATCTGCAAATGCAAGTCCGCCCTGCCCGCGCTTGCTCATGATACGCCCTGCGAGTGTGACTATTTCTTTGGGTTCTTCGAGGAGTGAGAAGCGATCGATGAATGTGTCGATAGTGTGTGTGCGGTTAGTTGTAGCAGGATATGGGTTAAAGCCCTTGTCCTCCAATATCGCCTTCTTTTTCAGTCGTTCGTCCCGCAGTTCTGGAATGGATGCCATAGTACCTACATCTTAGCAAATCTGGGCAATAAAAAAAGCCTGCAATATTACAGGCCTTTAAAGTAGGTTCGCTTTAGCTCACCCTCTACAGAATTTCTTTCTGTCTATATTGTATAGTGCTATTACCAATATAACCAACCCTGCCATCAATGCTAAACAAAAATAAGTAACAAATTTTTTATCAGCAATGCCTGGCAACATATATTTTGGCATATTTGCCGGAGCAACATACGTAAGATGACTGTAAGCTATTGCAATAATGCAGAACACTATTGCAACAATCAGAACATAGATAACACTTTTCATATTTCGAGTTTTAATTTGTGAAGAACTATATATATGATAGCATATTATATACTATTTGTCAATACAAAAAGCCCTTATTTCTAAAGGCTTTTAACAACTAGAGTCTGCATAAGTGTCCGCTTCGCTCCCCTTATATCCCCTCTTTCTTGAGCTCCTCTATCACCTCCTTTGCTTTCTTGGACAGTTTCTCTGGAAGTTTGATATCGAGTTTGATGATGAAGTTGCCACGCTTGGAGCCACTGGTCGGTACACCGTAGTGCTTCAGCACCACTGTGTCACCCACACGCGTTCCTGCAGGGATCGTGACTTGCTCCATACCATCGAGTGTCTCTACAGCGTATATAGCACCGAGAAGTGCGTCGGTGAGCTTGATAGGAAGCGTTGTTACGAGATCGTATTTGTCACGCTTGATCGTTTTGTGAGGGTTGACTGAGACGTGTACATACAGATCGCCTGCTTGCCCACCAGTGACTGCTTCACCCATACCGGAGAGGCGTAGTGTCTCACCGTTTTGGATACCTGCAGGGACTGCAACTTTGATCGTGCGTTCTTCGTTGACGACACCTTTGCCACGACAGGTATCACAGGGAGTTGTGGGGATCTTGCCCGCGCCATGACACTTGTCGCAGATCTGGTTGGTTGCAATAGATCCGAGGATCGTGCGCTGGATGTTGCGGACTTGGCCCTTGCCATTACATTGACTACAGGTCTGGACATTGGTGCCAGGTTTTGCGCCATTGCCTTTACAGGTCGTACAGGTTGATGGTTTCTTGATACGGAGTTCGCGGTCTACGCCAAATATCGCGTCTTTAAATTCGATCTGTACGGTTGTTTGCAGATCAGATCCGCGACGGCTGCGTGACTGTCGTCCGCTACCAAATATATCTCCAAACATGTCTCCGAGATCAAACTCAAACCCTCCTTGTCCTTGGCCGAAGTTACTGAAGTCAAAGCCGCCAAACCCTTGCCCGTTGCCACCAAATCCTCCCATTTGTGGTCCAGCAGAGCCAAATTGGTCATACTGCGCACGCTTCTGATCATCCGAGAGTGTCTGGTATGCTTCGTTCACTTCTTTGAACTTGGCTTCATCCCCATGACTTTTATCAGGATGGTATTTATGCGCCATCTTGTGGAAGGCTTTTTTGATCTCATCTTTGGAGGCGTTTTTCTGGACGCCCAGTGTTTCGTAGTAGTCCTTACTCATAAAGCCATTTTAGCATGTTTGACTTGTATTTTCAATCTGGTACAATGTAGATACAAATGGCCTTTTGGCCCCCGAGATTCCCGCTATTATGGCGGGAATCGTCCGTTTTAATTGAATATTTTTGCCACTATTTCTTGTCGTATCTTTTCAAATAAATGAGTATCGATTTTACGAATTCTACGAGAAAGTCTACTAGTACTAATGAGTCGCAGTTGTGAGAGAATGATTGCAAAAGTGATTCCATTATGAATAAATGAAAAGTAATAAGGATTGTCTTTGATTTTAGTGGTAAGTGGTACTGCTAGTACAATGCGACGGTTAAACTTTTTCACTACCAAGATAGGACGTTCAAACTGTTCATTTTTTCCATCTTCTTCGTCTCCAATATTTAGCCCTAATGAACACCACCATATTTCTCGTTCATGAATAAATCCCGAGAATTCAGAATTATGTATAAGCTTCTTTTGTTTGGTCCAGGTATCAAAATCTTTCATAAAAATACAAAAAGCACCGTTTGGCGCTTTTTGCACTCTTTACTATTATAAAGTCTTATCGGTGACGCAGATTGACGGTCTTGCCATCCTTCTTGCGCTTCTTTTTCGCTGCAACTTTTCGTTTCTTGTTCATTCACAGATACTACCATATTTTGGAAATAAAAAAAGTGACCCAATCAAGGATCACTTACAATTTCTTTTAACAACCAAAAATTAATCGAGTCCCAAGTCTAGCATAACGATCAATCGATCTACGAGATGGTGCATGAACGTTCATAACACGCCATCCATCTAATACTGTGTGGCCATATCCTTTTGCCACCCGGAAATGGTAATCATTTACAAGCTCCATACCGATATTCAACCAGTCGTCATCAGGTTGATCTTTGTATTCTAAACGCAAAGCAAGCCCAACCTCAGAAGGACAGATTATATATCCTTTTTTCTGAGCTGCACTTAAAACCTCAGGCCATGTTGCTTTTTCAGAATATATACCGAGATCATTTAAATTACACTCTGCTAACTTAAACTCCTTTTTGACTGGAGAAAGTTGTACATTAATCAACATGTCTTCGGTACTGCCAGATAATTCAAATCCGTTATTTTTGATTGCTTCTGTATACTCGTTGGTAGTTTGAAATAAACCTAGAGTTACAGAGTTAATTTGTAAACTCATATTAATGAACTATTTTGATTAGTCTTTATAGTACCATATTAAATCATTATAGTCAATATTCACAAAAAGCCCTAGGAATAGGGCTTTTTGTGAGATTTTATTTGTAATAATCGATTATGCTTTTGGAGCTTCTCCTGTCGTATCAGTTGCTTCAGCATCTTTGGTGATCTCCTCTGGCTGAGGTTCTGCTGTTGTTGAAGCATTCTTTTGCATGTGTTCGCCGATCTTTTGCATTTCGGTAGAGAGAGCACTACTTGCAGCTTCGATCGCTGCCTTGTCATCCCCTTCCTTTGCTTTCTTGGCTTCATCTATTTTCGCTTGTACGCCAGACTTGATCTCATCAGTGATAGCAGTGCCATGCTCAGTGAGCGCCTTTTCCGCTGAGAAAATGATCATATCTGCAGTGTTCTTTACATCGACGAGTTCCTTTTTCTTGGCGTCTTCGTCTGCGTGGAGCTCTGCGTCCTTCTTCATTTTCTCAATATCGTCTGCGGTGAGTCCAGATGATGCTTCGATACGGATCGACTGCTCTTTGCCAGTAGCCTTATCTTTCGCCTTCACAGAGAGTATACCGTTGGGGTCCACATCAAATGTGACTTCGACTTGAGGAATACCGCGTGGAGCAGGAGCAATACCGTCAAGGACAAATCGTCCGAGAGACTTGTTGTCTGCCGCCATTGGGCGCTCACCTTGGGTCACGTGGATCTCTACAGACGGTTGATTGTCGGTCGCTGTCGAGAATATCTGACTCTTGGATGAAGGGATGGTCGTGTTGCGCTCTACGAGCTTGGTCGATACACCGCCCATAGTCTCGATACCAAGTGATAGTGGGATCACGTCGAGCAGGAGTACATCACGCACATCTCCCTGGAGCACGCCACCTTGTACGGCTGCACCGAGTGCGACGACTTCGTCAGGGTTGATAGAGCGGTTTGGTTCCTTGCCAAAGAACTTCTGTACTTCTTCGACTATTTTCGGCATGCGAGTTTGTCCGCCGACCATGATGATCTGGTTGATTTCTTCCTTTTTAAATGGAGATGCTTCCACTGCGCGCTTGGTGATCTCGAGAGATCGTGCGACAAACTCGTCTGCGAGACTCTCAAGCTGTGCGCGAGTCATTTTCATGAGCAAGTGTTGTGGGCCTGCATCAGTACTCGTGATGAACGGAATGTTGATTTCGGTTTCGGTGGTCGTAGAGAGTTCGATCTTTGCCTTCTCAGCTGCTTCGTCGAGTCGCTGGAGTGCAAGCGGATCCTTGGTCACATCGATACCGGTTTGTTTCTTGAACTCGTCTGCGATCCAGTTGATGATTTTCAGATCAATATCTCGTCCTCCCATGAGTGAGTCACCGTCAGTAGACTTCACCTCAATCACGTCTTCGGTTACTTCGAGGACAGACACGTCAAACGTACCTCCTCCGAAGTCGTACACGACAATCTTTTCATTTTTCTTGGTGTTAAATCCGTATGCAAGCGCTGCCGCAGTTGGTTCGTTGATGATACGCTTCACATCGAGCCCTGCGATAGCACCAGCGTCCTTGGTAGCCTTACGCTGAGCGTCGTTGAAATATGCCGGCACCGTGATGATCGCTTCGGTCACCTTTTCACCAAGCTTTGCTTCGACATCTGCTTTGATCTTTTGCAGGATCATTGCCGAGATTTCTTCTGGTCGATAGTCCTTGTCACTGAGTGTGACAAGTGCGCCACCATCTGCACCTTTGGTTACCTTAAACGGTGAAGTTTTGATAACTTTTTCCATACCAGGATCATCATATTTGTGACCCATAAATCGCTTGATACCGTAGATGGTGTTCTGAGGGTTCGTGACCGCCTGACGCTTGGCCAGAAGTCCAACAAGTCGATCGCCGGTTTTGCCAAGTGCAACAATAGACGGAGTGGTGCGCGCACCCTCGATGTTTTCAATGATTTTGGGCTGGCCACCTTCGATGATGGCAACAGCTGAGTTTGTAGTTCCAAGGTCAATTCCAATGATTTTAGCCATATATAATTCAAAAATAATTATCTAATAAAGTATTTTCTGTATTTCTACCGTTTTTTCGCGACCGCAAAATACTTGTACAAAAGAGAGTATAGTGCTAGCATTTTCTCATGTCAAGCAATACACCTAAAAAAGGTGGTTACTCCAAGAAAATACTTCGCCTCCTCGGCGCAAAACCGGCTATTTCTGAGGCAGAACTCAAGGATACGGTACAAGCTGAGGGTACCGAGCGATACGCGCTCACACGCTCCCTCAAAGGGCTTATGGAAGGCGGCTTGGTAGAAAGTCATGACTCAGGTCAGCAAACGTATACTCGCCTCACCCGAGAAGGTAAAAAGAAGGCTCATAGCATAGCGCTCGATCACGAAGACACACTCTACAACCCCACATGGGATGGTAAATGGCGTATCATCCTGCTCGATCTCCCCGAAGATCGCAAAAGTGATCGCGAAGGCCTCCGATACCTCCTCAAAAAAGCAGGGTTCGTATTGCTCAAAAACTCTGTCTGGATATCCCCCCACCCATTCGAGCACCTCTTTATGAATATAAAAAAAGATCTCGGCCTGACGACAGAGATCATGATTTTTGTGACGGATACTTTGGACACAGAAACTGAAAAAGAGTTTTTGAAACTAGTGAAGTAACTAGGCTGTTTTGTAGACAGTCACTCGAGCTGCGCGCAATACGTTGTCGCCGAGTTTGTAGCCCTGCTGGAGAACTGAGGCTATAGTGTGATCTAGTGTAGAGTCTGTAGTCTCGGTTTCGGATACTGCCTCATGTAGTGTCGGGTCAAATGATTCCCCTATTTTTCCAAAAACCTCAAGGTCATGTGCTGCAAGCGCACTCATGAGCTGACTGTGGATGTACTCTACGCCGGTGCGCCATCCTGCATCGACTTTCTCCCAAGCTTCTTTATTACTCATCGCCATGTTGAAACTATCGATCACTGGAAAGAGATCTTCGACAAACTTCTCAGTAAAAAGCTGCTTGAAACGTTTTTTGTCTTCTTCAGAAGTCTTTTGCAGGTTGGCATAGTCGGCACGCGCACGCTGCCAGCCGTCGAGATACTCGGTCTTTTCTTTCTCCAGAGCTTTTATTTTCTCTTGGAGTTTCTTGATCTTGTCGCCACCTGCGAGCTCGTCTCCGTCTTCGGAAGACTCCACAAACTCAGGGTCTAATACTACATCTTCATCGTCTTGCATACGGCATCATTATACTGAAAATCAGCAATAAAAAAAGCCCCGAAAGGGGCGGTGTCAGTCAAGCTCTACGAAGAAGTTCTAACGCCTTATTACGTTCTTGCCATGGGGTATCTTCTGGGTCTCCACTTAGGTCCATCCCAAAACTCAGTAGTACAAGATATAAAAACATACCCGTACATAAAAAGCTTAGTGTAATTGTTGAGGTGCTATCTACCCGAAAACCCTGTATCAGGAAAAGGATAAAAACAACAAGTCCAATACATTTGAACATCAACCAAAAAATTTTGCGATAGAATCTTTTATAGATAAAAGCTGTCTTGTCTATGATTTGATTTTTTTCCATGAGCTTTTTTTAAACCAAATTACCTCTTTTATATTTTTTTGTCAAATAAAAAAGCCCTCGTTTGAGGGGGCTCTTTTATCGTTTTGACCACTGACCAGCTTTGCGGGCCTTTTTGAGACCGAACTTGCGGCGCTCTTTGGCACGAGGATCACGCTTCAAGAATCCTTCAGTCTTGAGCTTGGCCTTGTCGCCTTCGTCTTCTTTGACGAGTCCTCGAGAGATACCGTGTCGTACTGCTTCGGCCTGTGAGTGGATACCAGAGCCTTTTACAAGGACAGTCACTGCATATGCCTTCTCTGCTACCTTGAAAGGATCAGTCACGATCTTTTGGAGTTCAGCTGTGGGGAAATATGTTTCGAGTGCGAGGTCGTTGATCACGTAGCTTGCCTTGGTAGCGGGAGTGATACGTACGCGAGCAGTCGCGGTCTTGCGACGGCCGATGGTTTCGATGTATTTAGTTGATGATTTGGTTGCCATAGTATATCTGTAAAAAATAGGGTTATTCGGTGACGGTCAGGTTCTTGAGCATGTCTTTGCGCAGACGGTTGCTTGGGAGCATACCGCGGACTGCGACCTCTAGTACCTCACGGTACCCTTTGGTTGCGACGACCTTGGCCATAGTGCTCGACTTGAGTCCACCTGGGTATCCAGAAAACGAAAGGTATGTCTTGGCAAGCATCTTTTCAGGGCGAACCTTGATCTTGGATGCGTTGGTAACGGTGACTACATTGCCAGAGAGAGTGTTCTTGGCAAATGAAGGGTCGTTTTTACCCATGAGGATACTTGCTACTTCGGTAGCGACTCGTCCCAGTGATTTGTTTGTTGCGTCGATAGTGTAGGTCATAAAAAATTATACAAATTCAATTACAGCCATTGGAGAGCCGTCACTCTTGCGCTGTACGATCTTGGTAATGCGGGTGTAGCCACCTGCACGTTCTGCATACTTGGGAGCAATGTCTGCAATGAGCTTGCCCACAACTGCTTCGTTGTTGTAGAGCCCTGAGAGGAGTACGCGGCGGTTGGCAAGGGTTGGGTTCTTGGCCTTGGTGACCATTTTTTCTACCTTGGGGCGGATTTCCTTGGCTTTGGCCTCAGTCGTGAGGATACGGCCGTGCTCGATGAGAGACGCAGCAAGACCACGTAGGAGCGCTATTCGCCCGTTCTTTTCTCGCCCAAATTTTCTGACATTTACATGGTGACGCATAGGAGCTTTGTTATACCGTATTATTCCTTCAAAGACAAGTCGAAGGCTGCAAGGGCTTCTTTGATTTCGGTAATCCCTTTGTCTCCGATACCGTCGATCTCGAGGAGATCAGCGACATGTTTGCGCGCAATACCTCCCACAGTGCGGATGTTGGCAGCAGTGAGTGCGTTGAGTGTGCGAGTAGAGAGACCGATAGTATCGATGCGGTTCTTGAGCACATCAGTGACATCTACGTTATCTTCAGCAGATTCGGTACCAAGTACAACTTCATTTTCAGCAGACTCTGTCATAAACGGTGCTTTCATAGTCATGCGGTTTTGTACTTCATCGATAGCCTCTTGTGCACTGATTTCGACAACAGCTGCAAGCTGGTCGATCATGATGCGTACTGATTGTTCAAGTGCGCTACGAGGAGAGATAGTACCATCTGTTTCAATAGTGAGACGGAGACGGTTGAAGTTGGTTTTGTCGCCGACGCGCATTTCTTCGACATCGTAGCTAACGCGACGAATAGGAGAAAATACTGCATCGAGAAAGATAGTACCAATATCAGCCTTTTGCTTGTGGTGTGCATCTCGAGGAACAAAGCCAAGACCGTGCTCGATCGTGAGCTCGATCGTGAGCGATGTCTTGCTGGTCATTTCGCAAATGTACTGCTCTGGGTTTGCAACACCGACTGCGCCTTTGGCGTTGATGTCTGCAGCAGTGATTACCTTGGGACCTTTGATGGTAAATGAGATCTTTTGTGGCTCAGGAGTAGTGAGCGTGAAGCGTACGTTTTTGAGGTTGAGCAAAAGTGTGATTACGTCTTCTTTGATGCCTTCGATAGTAGAAAACTCGTGGCTAACGCCGTCAATTTTGACCGCAGTGACTGCAGCTCCAGGGAGGGATGAGAGAATGATGCGTCGTAGAGAGTTGCCGAGCGTGTAGCCGTAGCCAGGGACGAGACCGTCTATTTCAAATACGCCTTTGTGACCTTCTTCGTGGGTTGCTCGTGGTTTTGATGGGAGGATGATGTGTTGTTCGCTCATATAGAAAGTGATTGTACCATTAATTTGTAAAATCTCCTAACCTGTGTTCTAACGACTGTAGAACTCAAGTACAGTTTCAAGTTGCAGGAACTGCTCGTCGTTTTTTGGCTTGGCAGTTACCTCGGCTTGGAGGGATTCGGGACTAAACTTGAGCCAGTTGGGCCACTGGTAGCTTTCAAGCTTCTTTTTCATGTCAGCAAACATAGTGCTTTTGCGTGATCCTTCGCGTACAGCAATCTGATCCCCTACACGCACTTCGTATGATGGGATAGTAAGCTTGGTACCCCCCACAGTGAAGTGTCCGTGTGAGACCATCTGACGCGCCATACGGCGGGTCGGTGCAAATCCGAGACGATACACGACGTTGTCGAGACGAGTTTCGAGGAGTTCGTAGAGCTTGTCGGTCACTGGCATACCTTTTACAGTACCAGCCTTCTCGACGTAGTTGCCGAGTTGTCGTTCTGAAATACCGTATGAGAAACGAACTTTTTGTTTCTCAATCAACTGACGACCGTAGTCAGAAAGCTGCTTGGGGCGCTTGCCCGAAGTCTTGGTTTTCTTCATCTCACTCTGGGTGTACTTTGCGGTCTGGCATTTTTCAAAAACACCAGATCCCAATCGTCGACACATTTTGTATTTTGCTCCTAGTTTCATATAAATTTAAAAATTATTACACTCGTCGTGGTTTCTTGGGCTTCGGACCGTTGTGTGGTACAGGGGTCCGGTCCTTGATAGACAAGAGCTCGATACCAGGGCCAATAAATGCTCGGATCAATGGTTCTCGACCACTTCCGACACCTTTTACCACCACTTTTACTTCTTTGATACCAGCAGTCATCGCTTTTTCAGCGAGTACTTCGCCTACCTTGGATGCCGCAAATGGGGTTCCTTTCTTTGCACCCTTGAAGCCGAGAGACCCAGATGATGACCAAAAGAGGACGTTGCCGTTGGGGTCACTGACTACCGCTTTGGTGTTGTTGAATGTTGCCTCGATAGCAAGCTGTGCGGTTACGATCTTTTTCTTGGTAGTACGCGCTACAGCACGACCGCGCTTGTCAGCGTCTACGAGTTGTCCTTCTTGTGTTGCAATTCTTTTTTTACCCATGATGATTATGTTTTACTTTCCTTACGGCGACCACTACCCATCGTATTGCGAACGTTGCCGCGTACGGTGCGAGAGTTGGTCTTGGTGCGCTGGCCTTTGACCGGGAGGCGTCGCATGTGGCGAATACCTCGGTATGCTTTGATATCCTTGAGGCGTTTGATGTTGCTTGCGATCTCACGTTTGAGGTTTCCTTCGATGGTACGGTCTTCGATGAGCTTACGGATATCGTTTTCTTGGTCGATCGAGATATCCTTGGCTTTGGTAGAAGGATCAACATTGACCTGCTTGAGGATTTTGGTAGCGGTAGCAGTACCGATACCATAGAGTGTCGTCAGTCCGACATCAAGCCGCTTTTCATTGGGGATAGTAATACCTAAAATACGCATGATTATTGTTTTTGTTTATGCTTGGGATTATCGCAAATGACCATCAAGTGCCGATTGCGTTTTACAATCTTGCACTTGTCACACATCTTTTTAACTGTTGATCTGATCTTCATGATTATGATAAAAAATCGGCCTCTTTTTCGTAGTCGGGAGAGTATACACTACTTATGATCTCCTGACAATACGTCCTTTTCCACCGTAAGGATCTAGTACTACTTCGACGGTATCCCCTATCAAAACCTTGATTCGGTGAAGTCGCATCTTGCCCGCAAGGTACGCCACGATAGTCTCGCCGGTCTCTAGAGTTACCCGAAACATGGTATTGGGTAACGCCTCGGAAACAGTTGCTTTAGCTATTAATTCTTCTGCCATGTAGTATGAAGGTTCATCGTACTATAGTTTCTCTCTCGGGTCAACTACGGCACCCTCCTACCTGATCTCTATCCTGATACGGTCGTCATTTACAGGGAAAAATGGTGCCCAAAATGGGAAGAAATGATATTCAGCACTATCTACCTCAGGAACTCCTCCTACGATAGTACCGAAAGTATTTTTTGGTTTACCAATAAGAGACTCCTTGATACTTTCAACCGTTGCCTTGGTAATAATCGTACCTTCTCCTGAAATGCGAATACGAATACTCTCAGGAATATCATCGGGATTGGTAGGTAATGGTGTAATCGGAGTGACATCGAGATTACTCAGTGATGGTATGGTCACCTGCCCATATATATGATCATGGAGAACGTGGTTGGCGATAGCACCTTCGAGCATCTCACGGGATATGAGATATGTAGCCATGGTACCCTTGATACTCGCTGGAAACTTGATACTCGAACCCCGCAATACAACAGAATCACGATCGATATCGGCGATTTGAAGATCTGGGAACGTAAGCAAATCTGGTGGTGTTTGCGCACGGGTCTCACGCTTGAGGCGCTCGATGAGCTGAGACTCGAGATTTGCAATAACCTCATCCTTTTCTGTAGCTGAAACACTGTGCATGACAGCATCCTCTCCGCCAGTGATAGCCCCTGCAGACTGTGCGTAAACTTGCTTGCTCGTATACCCACTAACGGTGAAGCTCGTTCCGCTGGTATCATAGCTCGGTCCTACCCCTACCGCGATCACGGTTGTAGCAACTGATGTTCCTGGAGTCTTTATTTTGTTCTTGGTGGTATATCCAGGCACTGTTACTGCTGTAGTAGTTTGGTATTTCTTGCCTTCTTTGGATGTGATAGTTGTCTTTGCTTTGATAGTGCGGCTAGCAGTGCTGTATTCATTGAAAAAGACGACCTTGCCTTTGGCATAGCTTGTACTTTGGCCAACTTCTGATCCATATACCTGGCGAGATACTTCCGTTGGTACTATCATCGTCTGAAACGACAGCCTGCCGAGTGAGTCGTCACCCTCGTGAACGAGCTCAAACTCAGCACCCTCAAGTGTAAATGGTATCTCACGCTCACGAATAATAACCTTTGCTCGTACGAGCTTCATACCACCAACATAAAGCACTGCAAGGAACAATATCGCGCAACAAATAACAAATATTTTGCGCCAGCCAAACGGACGCTTATGAAATGCAAGACGCCGCTCCTGAGTAGACTCTTTTACTGGAGCCTGAGTGGTATCTTCACCGAGTTCTTCTTTGCGGATAACATCGTAAAGTTTCATAATCAATACATATTATAGCAATCGTTCTGCATAGAGCGCAGCGGTTGCAAGTGGACTGTCGATTGGTGTGTAGTCCACGGTACCGACCGAGCTTGCAAGTACGCTCTCATTGATATGTACCAGTGAAAGTGTGTCGGTACCACAGCGATACGTGACAAATGGATCATTTTCAATCATCGAGCTGACGAGAAGCTCAAAACGCGTATCGACGGTCACGAGTATGTGTGCAGGTAAACATAGTCCATAACTACCTTGCTCGACCACTCCCTGGAAACCTTTTTGCCATTCCTCGGAGTACTGTGCAATAGCACGATCTACTTTGCGTCGGACGACCGACGTGAGCTTGCCGAGACGATAGCTCTCGAGGATCGCACTGGCTTCGTGGATAAACTCGGTCGCATGCTTAGTCACGGCTCGATAGAGTGCGTATGTGCCTACAGGAAATGAGTGCTGCGAGAGTATGACACCTTGCCGTACAAATGCGACGTCGGTGATTTCTTCTCCAATATCTATGACCACTGCGTCATCGAGATGCTTGGTACGGTCACGCATCACGACAAATGTCGCAATCGCACTCGTGGTAAAGCGCACCGGTCTATCGCCGTATGCACGGTGCAACGTATCCCGAAAACCTACGAGAACTGACTTGGATGCAGTAGTCATGATCAGTGAACACTCCAGAGAGGTCACCTTTTTCCCATACGGTACCTGTGTGTGGTACCCATTGAGCTTGATACCGGCGATATGCTGCTCTATGAGTATCGCGTCAGGTCCAAAAAGTCCTTGTGCATCCTTGAGTGCATGCGAAACTTCTGCCGTGATAAGTGATTCGATCAACTTTTTGGTACAGACAAATGGTTGGGGTTTTGTATACGTAATAGTGCGCGTTTGCGAGCTATACCAAGGAGACGCGAGTACTACCTGTATGTCGGAAGGATGATGAGGATCGACAGATTTGATCGTCTCGACGACTTCTTGGAGCCTATGGGTGCTCTCGCTGACAAAACGCGCGACATCGATGTCGTCATGGACCACCGACTCTTTGCGCGCAGTAGCGAGCATGATGGTTGCTGGACAGGTGCGGTCGTATTTCTGTAGTACATGTGCACAACCTACAGAACTTGAACTAATATCAAAGACAGCGAATACTTTTTCGCGATGTGACATGCATAGAGTATATCATGCATGTATAGAAACTATGCGAGCGTTGCCTTGATACGTCGTATACCTGCAGCTGATGCTTCTTCTTTTTGTATTTTAAACACTCCGAGTTCGCCAGTATGCGTCACGTGCGGTCCACCACAAAATTCTTTGGAAAATACCTGATCGTTTGCATCGTGGATCATATAAACAGACACAACATCTGGATACGTCGTCCCAAATTCCATTTCTGCGCCAAGTTTCATTGCCTCATCTTTTGGCATATCTTTCTTTGTGACAAGTAGATCTTCTTTGATCTTTTCATTTACCAAGTCTTCTACCTTTTGTTTTTCTTCATCGGTGAGTTTGCGGTCGAAGTTGAAGTCGATACGCAGACGTTCTTCGGTGATATTTGATCCCTTTTGGTGAATATCAGGACTGACAATTTCTTGGAGAGCTTTCAAAAGCAAGTGGTGTGCGGTGTGAAGCTTGGTGGTTGCATCAGAAGTGTTTGCAAGACCACCCTTGAACTTCTGCTCTGCACCAGCACGGGATGCGTCTTGGTGAGATTTCATCTGCGCATCAAATGCCGCACGATCAATGACGATTCCTTTTTCTTGTGCGAGTTCTTGGGTAAGCTCTATCGGAAAGCCATACGTGGTAGCGAGGATAAATGCGTCTGTCCCTTTTTCAAATTCTTTGAGCCCTGACTCAAGTGTCTTGGCAAATTTGTTTTCTTCGTCAGTGATCACTATTTCTATGTCTATAGATACAGTTTGTGGATACGCATCTTTGTATAGTTCACCAAACAATGCCGCAAGCTGCCCGAGGAAATGTGTCGGCAGTCCGCATGTACGAGCTTGCATCACCGCGCGACGAATGAGACGTCGGAGAATGTAGCCTTGGTCCTTGTTGCCAGGTCGTACCCCATCTGCAATCAGGAACACCGCACTACGTGTATGATCCGCAATGATACGCGCACTTCGTTCATTGTAAGCTTCGGCATGCTGCTGTATTTTGGCCATTGCGGGCGCAAACATATCTGCTTCATACACATTACTCTTGCCTTGCACGATCATAGAGATACGCTCGAGCCCGCTTCCTGTATCCACATTTTTCTGAGAGAGCTTGCCGACGACCTGCCCGTCACGCTTTTCATACTCCATGAACACATCGTTCCAGATCTCAACTACTCGCCCATCATCATCTGCTGCGACATACTCGTCATGCGACATATCACCGAGTCCTGCTTCGGTTACGTCATAAAACATTTCTGTATCAGGACCACATGGGCCGTTGTCTCCAGGACTCCACCAGTTGTTTTTCTTGGGCAAGAAATAAATGCGGTGCTCTGGAATGAACTCCTTCCATATCGCTACCGCTTCCATGTCGCGAGGTGCGTCCTCATCTCCTTCAAACACAGTCACATAGAGTCGTGATGGATCAAGTCCGAGCCCTTCTTCTTTGCTCGTGAGGAACTCATAACTCCACTTGATCGCATCTTGTTTGAAATAATCCCCGAGAGACCAGTTGCCAAGCATCTCGAAAAACGTGAGGTTCTTGTGGTTGCCCACTTCTTCGATATCTCCAGTGCGCACGCATTTCTGACAGCTTGCGAGTCGAGTACCGAGCGGATGTATCTGCCCCATGAGATACGGGACAAGTGGCTGCATACCTGCCGTGTTGAAGAGCACTGAAGGATCGTTCTGGGGTACGAGGGACGCACTGGGGAGCACTGCATGCCCACGCGCAGCAAAGAAGTCGAGGAATCGTTTACGGATTTCGGAGGAAGTCATGGTGCTACTGTAGCAAAAAATAGGTAATAAAAAAAGCGCCCCATGTGGCGGCGCTTTTTACATTAAAAATGATTTACTATGGACTCAGCTGTTTGTGTGAAGGTGTACTCTTTTTTATAGTAGCGTTTTTGTATATCGGTAAACCGATCATACCTGCTAGTACTGCAAACAGGATAAAGAGAACTACGTTATGTTTCATAGTTTTTTGTTTTCTAAACTCTATACCGTATAGATGTTTCTTGCAACTATTTTATCAGTTTCTGTTTTTTGGCGAGTTTTTCGAGCTGGTCAATATCAGATTTTATACTTTTTAATCCAGTTTCAAAAAATTCTGCATTTGTATTAATACCTATAGATTTGAATATATCTTTAGGGGTCATAGAATTGCCTGACGAGAGAAACTTTTCTACTTGCTGTTTAAATGAATTATCTTGTTTCCATTTTTCATACAGGGCACGACTTATAAGCAAACCATAAGCATACGAATACACATAAAATGAATATCTCAAGTGCGACCATGTTGTGAATACATACCCATCATCTTCGGTTATTGTAATCGCCTTACCAATATATGACTGAAGATGTTTACGCATAATTTCTGCCATTTCTTCTTTGGAAACAAAACCTTTTGAACGAATCATTCGATGTAGCTCAAGTTCACAATTGAAACACGCGACTTGTCGAAATATTGTTGCTATATCACGATTAATACGATCATGTAAAACAATAATTTTTTCATTATCAGGCAGATCTTGTAAAACTTCATCGGCAACAAATTGCTCAAAGAATGTACTTGCTACTTCCGCAACCGAAATTGTATATTCCCCATATAAAGGATCGAGTGGCTTACTAAGCTCAGTATGAAATGCATGTCCAAGTTCATGAGCAAGTGTTTCCACTGATTTAAGAGTATTTACATGATTGAGGAAAATGTATACCGGCAATGTTCCTAGACCAGAACAAAAACCACCTCCTCTCTTACTTTTTCGAGGGTACACATCAATTTGACCTTGTTGTAAATATGATTCAAATATAACAACATATTTTGTATCAAAGCGTCCAAATGCTTTTTTTACTATAGCGATTGCACTGTCGAAATTAAACTCTCTTTTAAGTGTTCCAATCTTTACATATATATCTGCTATTGTAGGTTTTTTATCTTTTATAAGTTTTGCATGAAGCGCAAAATATTTTTTACTAACTGAGAAATAACTTGTAACAGTTTTTATAAATTCTTGGATTTCTTTTTCGTCGTTTTCATACTGACGCACTGTCTCGCTATAAGGCTCTTTGTACCCCCGTAATTCGTCACTGATTTTTTTTGTTGTATAAATCGCATTTAGTTCTGGCTCAGCAAGATAGGCTGTTGACTTACGAGCTTTGATTACCTTTGAGTACAAAGTTGCTCGTTCACTTTTTGTTGGTAAATCTCCAAATCTTTCAGTGGCTTCAGAAAGTGATATCTTTTTATTTTTATGCTCAATAATTTGCTGACTAAGCAATTTTTGTTGCGCGTTATACCACATTTCATTAGCAGGTTGCGACAATAGGGATAGTACCTGCTCTTCTTTTTCAGAAAGGTCATAAACTGCTTTATTAAAAATTTTCTCTAAAAAATATCTAAAGTGCTGAATTGAAGTATCTTTTAAATACTTTATTTGTTCTGTCTTTGGTATTTTTCCTAGGTCCAACTGAAAGAATAGCACCTTATTAAATGCTTTACGCTGACGTTCATTCATTTGAGCTTCAAGTGCGGCTACTGCTTTATTGTCAGTTTTGATACTTTTATACAAATGAAAATACCAATATGGTTTATATGTTGAATCAGAAAGTAGTTTTTCGTAATCTTTTAGAGCTCGCAGAAGCTTATCGGCACTAGTAGTAAAATTTTTTCCTTTATATTTTTTCTCAAATACAGCACATGCTTTTTCAATAGCCTGCATGTCTTTTTCTATCTGTGGATCCTTCTCATTTTTATACAGTAGGCCGAGATTCCATTCAGTCTTGTATTTCATACCCTCCATCCTACCAGAAAATGACAAAAAGCCCAGGCGGGCTTTTGCGAGAGATTAGAGAGATGCGTGTTCGTCGTGATCGATCGGGAGACGACGAATCTGTTTCTCAATGAACCACATAATGATGAATGTAAAGAGTGTAAGAACAGTAACTACTATAGCAAGTCTGTAGAGTCCAAACCCGCACGCCATACCGATACCTGCAGCTACCCACATACCGCTCGCTGTAGTGATGCCGCTGACGCGATGACTGTTGTGAAATATGGCACCCACTCCCAGGAAGCCGGCCGCAGCTACAACTTGCGCTGCCATGCGTAGTGGATCAAACATCCCAGCGACTTGAGTCGCAACTACTTGTGAGATGATCACAAAAAGCGCAGAGCCCATCGCGATGAGTGCGTAGGTACGCATGCCGGCGGTCTTGTGCGCGAGGAAGCGCTCAACTCCGAGCACCATGCCGAGGATCATGGCGGTGACAAGGCTGATAACCATAGGATCGTTGATGATAGTTTGCATATCTGTAGTATAGCGCACTACAACACAGTATCAATAATACCGCCACCAACAACGCGCTCTCCGTCATATATAAGGAGTGACTGCCCAAGCGCAACAACACCTGAGTACTCAAGTGTGACATGTGCAGCATCTATTATTTTTGCGGGAATGAGTTCGCCATGATACCGAACCTGTGCAGTATATGAGTGCGTAGGGTCTGGAGCTATGAACCAGTTTGCATCGCGCAAGGTAAGTGTGTTGCCATTTGATGCACTAGAAGGTTTCGTAGAAACAGTGAGAGTGTTGTTTTCAATATCTTTTTTGACAATATAGTACGGTAGTGACTCAGCATTTCTTGTAGTTATGCGAAATCCGTGACGCTCGCCGAGTGTGTAGAACCACACACCATCGTGTTCTCCGATCACAGCACCACTCTCATCGATCACGCTTCCCTTTTGTTGATCTATATAGTGCGAGAGGAACTCACGCATGTCGACATCTCCAAGGAAGCAAATGCCCTGACTGTCTTTTTTTGTGGCAGTAAACAGATTTGCTCGCTGTGCAATCTTGCGTACTTCATCTTTGGATAAGTGTCCAATGGGAAATCGCACGTGTGCGAGCTCATTTTTAGTAATCATCCACAAAAAGTATGACTGGTCTTTGCTCGAGTCTACCCCTTTGATCAAAGATACGCCGTCGGTCTGTGCATAGTGCCCAGTGGCGACCGCATCTGCCCCCTTGCTCTTTGCGTAGTCCCACATGACCCCAAACTTGATCACGCGGTTACACAGTACGTCTGGGTTTGGTGTGCGACCTGCACGATATTCGTCGATCATGTACTCTGCCACACCGTCTTTGTATGCTTGTTCGGCATCGAGAAAATGAAATGGAATACCGAGGTGCGCACACACTCGCATCGCATCACGCTTCTCATCGACCCACGTGCACGGCAACCACTCTGGTGACCAGGTCTTCACAAATACACCATGCACCTCATGGCCTTCTTTTAGGAGCAAGTGCGCCGCAACAGACGAATCTACCCCGCCCGATATACCGACAAATATTTTTTGCTTTTTAGATTTCACAAAATGATACTAGCACACCCTATTTCAAATTGAGCAATTTCTTAAACACTTCGTAGGTAGCATAGGCGTCCGCAAAGGCACTATGCGCCTTTTTATTTTCTACGCCATACTTTTCACACAGTGCGCGTAGCGAGAGCTTGCCCATGTCGTCGTTGTTTTGCAATATGCCAAATGCCATCGCAAGTGTGTCGAGCTTGTGATAGTGCATCGAATGCTCGAGACCATGGCGCTTGAGGTTGGCATGGATAAATCCGTAATCAAAGGTTGCATTGTGCGCCACAAATACTGCGCCATCTGTCTTGTCGATAAATGTTTTCAGTGCGTCTTCTATAGATACGGCAAATATCCAGTCGGCTTCATTGTAGCCGTTGATACGTAGCGCTTGTGGTTCCGCTGTCTCGATATGCTTTGGAGCGATTTTCAGATCGAGTTGGTCAGTGACTGTCAGTACGCCATCTTTCACGCGTGCAATCACGACACCGAGCTCAATGATCTCGGCATGATCATGATCGAGACCGGTAGTTTCTATATCGACAAATGCGAGGGGTTGTTGGAGGATCATATATTAGAGGTGGTCGGCGATGTTTTTCTTGTGTTCTGTATACGTGGCTGCATAGTGTATCACGCCGGTCTCGTCGTGGAGATAGTATAAATATGGCGAGGATACTGGGTTGATCGCTGCCTCGATGGACGCAAGCCCTGGGTTGCCGATCGGTGTCGGTGTCAGGCCCTTGTTACGATAAGTGTTGTACGGTGAGTTGGTGGTCAGGTCTGTCATCGTGAGCTCCTTGCTTTCTTTGCCGAGTGTGTAGAGAAATGGTGCATCCACTTGGAGTGGGATGCCTTGATCGAGTCGTTTCCAGAGTATACCCGAGACTATCGCCCGGTCTTCGGGGCCATTTGCTTCTTTTTCAATGATCGACGCCATAATGATGATGTCTCGTTCGCTGCGACCTGACCGCTCAATGTCATCCGCAAGTGGAGCGAGCTTGGTGGTAAAGGTGCGCTTCAGCGTTGCCAGAACCGCATCCGGTGTGACCGATGGGAAAAATCCGTACGTATCGGGGAATAAATATCCTTCAGACCCTTTGGCAAGTGTCAGAAAGAGTGTCGCATCAAAGTCTGGAAAGGTTGCCGCAAGTCGATCCGCCATTTGTTTGTTGGTGAAGCCTTCGGGAAATGTCACACGCTTGCGATCTATCCCAAACTGCTTGCCGGAAATGCGTAGCGCAATCTCGAGTGAAGAAACTGGCTTTGCAAAGTAGTACTCGCCTTCGCTCACGTTTTTCTCGCTCCCCAGTGCGATCATCCATAACTCAAACATGCGAGACGATCTGATCACTCCATCACGACGCAACTCACTGGACACAGAAAACAGAGTTTGACCACTTTCGATAGTGAGCTGGTACGGTGCAGGAAAGTTTTTTGGTGCACTCATGTACTGTCTAAAAAAGATAACAAAAACTGCAACCAACACTACAGCACCAACAAATTTGAATATGTGAGATATATACATAGTTTAGATAGGAAGGTTTGCTGGTGGTTCACCCTTCTTGCTTTCAATACGAATAAAGTTCGGAGTCTCTGCGACCTGGCCTGGCAAGTGAAAGATCGTCGCGAGTTCTTCGCTCGAAAGTACAAAGCCTTTGCTCCCAGAGTTCTCGGGGTGAGTGAAGTACTTACCTATTTTTTTGAAATTAAATCCTCCATAAAAGAATGATCGATCTTTGTAATCACTGAGGAAGTATTTCTTTTGTTTCGGAACCTTTTTATCAAAGAGATCCTTCCATGGCATCGAGTCTGGAAGCTTGGTGAGATCGCTCATTTTCCATGAGTTGAGATCTTCGGTGTTGTACTGACGCCACATACTGGTAAATGCAGTGATGCTGTTGCCACTAAACTTATCTTTTTCTGCGATGTAGAGCACCCTGATCCCACAGTCAAAGCCAGGTTTGTTGCGGTGTCGCTCGATCGCTTCGATTACGTACTGTTCACCTTTGCTCAGTCGGCCAGAGACTGTTTTACCTTCAGTATCTTTACTGTTTGCTTTTGCTTTGAGTTCATCGATGATCTCACGCCCCTTGTCTTTCCATGACTTTTCTTGTTCAACCTTGTCACCTTTTTTCACCTCATGACGTTTGATCGCCTGACGAATGTTGATCTGTATCCAGATGTGTTCACCGACACCAATAGAGCCCATCGTTTCAAGTGTAGGAGTGATCGGATCAATCCGTTGTACTTCATCAAGTGAACCAATCGCACGATCAAGTCCAAAGTCGACATAACTTTTGATCGGATACGGATCTGCTTTTTCGAGCTTGAGGTTGTATGCAAAAAGGTTGATCGCACCAGACTCAAAGTCTGGTATCGCTGCAGTATAGTCAGCGACTTCTTTTACTTCTGCTTGCGGGTACTGTGCATAAAGCATAGATTCAAACACTTTCTTAAACTTCTTGGCAAATCGCACATAGAAATGAATTTTGCCTTCGGTCGAGACTATCTCGAGTGAGTAGTACTGTGCGAGCTCGCCTTTCCAGTACTTTTCATACCAGTTGCCGGCACCGCCACCATGCAGCGCATTGAACACGAGCTCCATTGCTTCAGGGGACTTGTGGACTTCTTTGGGAGGGACGATTTCGAGAATGATCCACTCGACGGTGCGCAAGTACGCGATGTTGAGATAGGTCACCCACACGTTCCATGCGACCACTGCCACAAGTACAAACACTCCGGTGAGGACCAGGACGTCGATGACTTGTGCCGCAAGTGGCTGATACATATATATGTAGTATACCAGTGATTATTTCACAAAGGTAATAGGGATACGTGTGGTAACCGACGAGCTCGCGGTGTTCTTGGCAGAGATGAGGATCAGTGTACCCGTAGAGGTCTGCGGTGTGGTAGTGATCGGTACAGAAAATGTGAATGGTACCTCGGTACTACCACTCGTACCTGCAGGCACGCTCATGTAGTCCGACACTGGTCGGCCTTGGGCATCGATGACTTGTGCATAGAGCGCGACCTGCTCTACGGTCGGCCAATCGCAACCTGTCGTCGCACCTACTAGAAGTACTGCACCTGAAACTTTTTCGCGAGTATATGGCCGTGATACAGAAAGGCCACACGTGTTGAGTACGGGTGGCTGTGCCTGCGATATAGTTGCGCTCTTGGGTGATGATGAAGTGGTTCGAGAGGTCGATACTGAAGTACCGTCAAGTCGCATAAGGATTCCAGCGATCAATATCGCGACCACTGCAATCTCAAACGGTTCCCATGTTGATGCGCCACCTCCTTCTGCCATAGTGTGGTTATTTTACCACAGTATATCGGCCATCGGGAAGTTTCTTGAAGTAGAGTGCGTTTTGAAGGTTGACCAAAATAGTGTTTTTTTTCAAGAAACGCTCTTTGAGTACGCGATCGATCACATCTTCTTTGGTCAGTGGTCCCTCTTTTACCAAGATCTCTTTGATCACGTCTCGAACGATACCAGGCTTGTATCCCCATTCTGCAAGTGCATAGTATCCACGGCCCACAAGTACAAATCGTGCATCTTTGATCAGCTCATTGTGTGTAGTTGCTACGTGTGTCTTCTTGCCAAAAGTATCTGAGATAGCTTTCGCTACTTCTCGGAAGTGCATAGGAGAACCATGTTTGCGCATCATAAGAAATGCATAATCTTTGATACCGCGAGTTTTTATATTCTGACTTTCTGAAGGACCCCATTCGCCTAGTGGGTTCTTGGCTATCTTTTTAGAAATGTTGAGCCATCGACGTGCGACTTCTTCATTTTTATATTGATCAGCGACATCTTTGAGTTCTTTGATAAATCGCGCAACGAGATCTTCTTCGGAAAGAAGCTCTTTGTCATCAAGTGATCGATATACGGTATGCAATGCTTCATGTACTGCACCAGAAAGTGTTTCATCCACGGTCCATCGAGCGTTGAAATGATCGTCTTCTTTCATTTTCGTAAACTGATCAGCAAGCACGAGATAAAAGCGCACGTGATTTTGTACTGCCTTGTCTTTGGAAATGTATGAGAGAAACTCGTCTTCGTGCACGAGTGCGCCAGCTGTCTCCATCACTGCCTTGAGTTCGCCAAATGTTTTGTGTTCAGATTTGAAACTATCACTTTTGCGAATAGCTGCGAGTGCCGCATTTTCGATTTGGCGGACGCGTTCGCGTGTAATGCTGTACTTTTTACCGATCGCTTCGAGCGTTTTTGAGTCGGCGTCGTCACTGAGACCATATCGGTTTACGATAATGTCGTACGCACGATCCTGCAGGTTGGAAAGGAGGCGTTTGGTGACTTGTTTGGGCTTGAAACTAATAACTGGCATATGTGGTGGTATATTCGTTTAATTTAGTATGTACTTACTCTATCATGGATATACAAAAAGTCAAACATTCCCTAGGTGGTATATGGCCCTTGTATTACAAAGCTTTTTAGACCACACGACGGATATCCCCTACTGTCAGCACAAGCATGAGGCTGATCAAGAGTAAAAACCCGATCATATGAATGATACCCACTACCTTGGGAGAAAAGCGTCGTCGAGTCAGCGCCTCTCCCCATACAATAATCAATCGCCCCCCATCGAGCGCCGGGAAAGGTAGGATGTTGAGCACTGCGAGGTTGAGCGATATCGTCGCAATAAATGCAAGTAGGTACGTCGGGCCAATGTTTGCAGCACTCCCGACCTCTCGCGCAAGTCCTACCGGCCCTACGAGTCCGTCCACTGAGCTCTCGCCGGTAAAGATCCCTGCTACCAAGTTTCCAAGTGTGCGAAATATACTCCCCGTGAGTCCGATAGTCTGCTTCCATGCGAGTCCAGTAGATGCAAAAAATGATTGCTTCACGACACCGATCGGTTCGATTGCAATACCGACGGCCTTGCCCGTAGACGAGACCTCGGGCACTACGGTCGCAGTACCTACTTCACCTGCTCGGGTATAGCTCAATGTCACATCCCCTTCAGTTGCCTGTATCGCTTTGCGAATGTTTTCTGTATCAAGTACTGACACATAGGTCGTACCGACTGCGACCCCAGTGATCTTGTCTCCGACACGTATCCCTGCATCTGCAGTAGGACTTCCCGCTACGACACTGACAACCGTTGCCGTACCATTTGGAGTCACACCTGGTAGTCCGATCGTGTATGCGACAGTAAAGAGTACGAGCGCAAGCAAGAAGTTGCACACCACACCAGCGACGAGCACCGCGGTCTTTTGGTACCACGTCTTGCTCTCAAACTGGCGGTCAGTAGGAGCATTTTCTTCGAGTCCATTTTCTCCCGCGATCCGTACAAAGCCACCGATAGGAAGTGCGTTGACCGAGTACGTCGTCTCACCCTTTTTCCATGACCACAGTCGTGGCGGTATGCCAAAGCCAAACTCTTCTACCATCATGCCGCTTTTCTTGGCGACGATATAGTGCCCCCATTCATGCACGAGGACGCACACGAGGAGGACAAGAATGAAAAGGATGATAGTCATATAAGGGCTTATTATACAGGATATACAAAAAAATACCCCTTCGTAAAAACGAGGGGGTAATGTGTTAAAAGATGATTCTAACTAAGTTGATCCTGCGAAAGTGCCTTCGGTTTCAATTGAACATGTTTAGCAATATGAGAATAACTACCTATACTCTTTAAGAGAGTATTATAACCTTCATATCCACATAGTTGGTGAATGTTCTTAAATTGCTCAATCAACTGTGTAAGAATTTGATCGTCGAAACTTTTTTCGAAAACAGAGTCTATCGCATCAAGTGCACTTCTCAAACTATTCTGGTTCCAATAAAGCTGTTTTTTGATATTTGAAACTTCTATAACATCCATAATATTTGCCTGGGCAATGATTTTATACATTGTACGAGGATAAAAATTGAACCCTATTTCAATGGCATCAACTATATCGGACCATGTAGGATCTTGGTTGTTTTTTAATTCTTCAAACAGTTCAGTTTGCTTTGCACGCCCTTCCTGTAAATATTTCAATTGCTTTTCTACTTGTTGATCGTTCTGTGCTTGACCTTCTCTTTGTGAGATGTAATACAAACATACGAATGCAATTATCACAATAGTTATCGCTACAGCGGCAAACCATTTTAGATTGTCTACATTATCTATCGCAATACCTATGGCTGCGATTGCGCAGCAGATCATAAAACATTTGATTAGAGTCATAAGATTTGCTGATGACAGTTTCTTTGATACTTGTTTCATTTTTTTTAATTTAGTTTTGAAAGAAAATCCAGACTTTTCACGCACTTGGAGTAGTTTGTGGTCATCCTCAGATGACTTTTAAGTGCCGCTGGTTTACGCACTAACTTAAGTATATTATACCAAAATAAACCTATTTTGTCAATAGGCTACTATACCTTGTAAATACAAGCTTTTAGCTCTGTATATCCCCTTCCTTGCGCTTGTAATTTGCTTCGAGAGCATCGTTGGTAGCATCGACGAGTTTTTGGAGTTCTTCTTTTGCTTTGTGGAACATGTCTTCAGAAAGACCCTGCTCTTTGAGTGAGCTGAGCATACTCTCGCGTGCTTTGCGCACGGTGATACGTGCGTCTTCGAGTTTATCTTTCGCGATTTTCGCGAGCTGGGTGCGTGTCTCTGTGGTCAGCGCAGGTATGATCACTCGGATACCGATGTCATCTACCGCAATAGAGAAGCCGAGGTTTGACGCGTGGAGTGCCCGTTCGATGTCTTTGATCATGCCCTTGTCCCATGGTACGACTCGTAGTGTCTTGGGGTCTTCGATGGTGGTGCTCGCAGTATTTTTCAGCGGCTGATATGAGCCGTAGGCTTCTACTTGTACTCCATCGAGGAGCGCTGGCGCTGCTCGTCCGGTGTGGATCTGAGTATATTCTTTGGCAAGCCATGCCTCTGCTTGCTGGGCCTCTGATTTGAATGCATCAAGTGTGTACATGAGACGAGTATATCACGAAACACTGGTACGTACTGTACTAGTGAGGAGTGGTAGTAATTTGACTAAATACAGCAAAAGTGTTTAAATAAACAAAACATGTTATTTATGATTTCACTAGAACTACAACACGAAATTGACAGTATTATCTTTACAGATGATGAAGAGAAAAAAGCTTATTGTCGCTACAAATTTCAACCCCCATCAATCGAAGACACTATTTCTTATATGAAAGAAATGAACAGCCTTCGTTAAGACATTGAGACCCCTTCACACAAAGGGGTTTCTTTTTTTATAAAACAATACTCACGACGTACTCCATCACAAACTTCGTCGGCATGTTGGCTTGGAGCAGCATATCTTTGGCAGTATAGATCGCGCGCGCTTTTAGGCTATCGGCACGATGTTGTACTTCGAGCTGGTCGAGGTATGCGATCGCTGCAGCTCTGCGAGTCGCTGCGTCTTCTTCACTATCTTTGCCAAATTCTTTTTTCACATACTCGAGTGCCTCGGCCTTTGAAAGGATAGGTGCAGCTTGTATTTCCCTATCAGTATGTATGAGCGCTACACGTGACCTGATCGTCAGTGGTACCACATATGGGTATGGTGTCACAAAAATGATAGTGGTCAGCAAGTCAGGCTCTTCGAGCGACTTGAGCAGTACCTGCGCGGCATCAGGAGAAAACACTGAGAAATATACGATGAGTACACGCTCGGTGCCGTCTCCCTCGATTGCAAATGTTGAGACCTCTGTGGCATTGTCGACAGTAAACCTTTCCGCGAACAATTGATGGGTAATACTAAACCGCTCGCGTGCTTGTGTATATAGGGTCGCGCACAGTTGCTTGTCGCCTTGCAAAAGGAATATTCGCTGCGGTTTATATGTATTGAGAAATTCTATCATCGCTTTACGAGTATCGATCGCTTGTACTCGTCGAGGTGGTCAAGCAATATACCAGTACCGTTGACGACACTATAGAGCGCGTCTGGCGCGACCACTACCTTGATTCCTGTTTGCTGTTCGATCAATGCCGACATATGTGCGAGTCCTGCAGTACCACCAGTCATGACGATACCGTTGTCGATAATGTCACTCGCAAGCTCTGGTGGTGTCTGCTCGAGCACACTCTTGATCGCCTTGATGATGAGTTTGAGTTCATAGTCAATTGCTTTCACCAGTTCGTTGGTAGTGATAGGTATAGTCACTGGTAGACCTGTGACACTGTCGCGTCCTTTTACTTGACCTGCGACATCCGGGTTGATTGGTAGTGCGGCAGCGAGTGTCTTCTTTAGTTCTTCGGCAGTTTGGTCGCCGATATGTACATTGTACGCGCGCTTGATGTAGTCGATGATAGCTTGGTCGAGTTTGTTGCCACCACATTTCACTGACGTGGACGCGACAATACCGCCCAATGAAATAACTGCGATGTCGGTCGTGCCTCCACCCGAGTCAATGATCATGCGACCTTTGGCGTCGTTGATAGCTACTCCTGCACCGAGCGCTGCGAGTACCGCTTCTTTGACAATGATCGCGCTTTTCGCGCCGGCTTTCATGGTCGCCTCGATCACTGCACGCCGTTCGGTAGACGTGATACCTGCTGGGACAGAAACGAGTACATCTGGTTTAAAGATTGAACTGCGACCGAGTGCCTTGGTAATGAAGTAGCGCAGGAGCGCATACGTGATGTTGTAGTCAGCGATAGCGCCATCTTGCATCGGGCGATGCACTGCAATAGTGTCGGGTGTTTTCCCAATCATGTCTTTGGCTTCTTGCCCTATGGCAACAATCGACTTGGTGGTGCGATCGATAGCGACTACGGTGGGCTCATTGAGCACGACACCCTTGCCCGAGACGTACACGAGTGTGTTGGTGGTGCCTAGATCGATGCCTATTTTTTTACTTGTTTTCCACATTGCTCTATAGATAGTATAGTGCATCTATGCATGTGGCAACCATTATACCGATCGCGCGTGGCATTCCATTTGACACGTTGACGTACTACACGTCAGAGGTACTGACCCCTGGCACACTGATTTCTGCCCCTTTTGGTAAACAGCTCATTGTCGGTATCGTGATCACCACCACACCACTCGCAGAAGCCAAATCACTGATCAAGCAAGCCACATTTTCATTGAAAAAGATCAAGCAAGTCCTCGGGCATATTCCCTACTTTGCCCAAGCGATCGGCGCACTAGAAACCGCAGCACTCGAGACATTTGCACCAGTAGGTGCTGTCGCGGGTAGTGTCATACCGCAGTTTTTGTTTGAGTATATGCAAGGCGAGAAACTCTCCGACATTTTAGACACGAGTGAACGACCGATAGTACTCGCACCTGAGCAGGTAGTCATCGCAACAGTAACCGAACGTACCGACCAGTACAAGCGACTCATTAGAAGTGCATTTGCAGAAAAGCAGAGCGTGTACTTCGTCGCACCCACGATTCGTGCGCTCACGCTCTGGAAAAGTCGTTTAGAAAAAGGTATTCAAAAGCATGTCATTACACTACACAGCAAAACCACCAAGAAACAATTGCGCAGCGCCTTTTCATTGATCAAAACATCTGAGCGACCACTTCTCGTGTTTGTAACCCCCGGATTTTTCTTGGTACCACGCAAAGACATGGGACATGTCATCGCAGAAAATGAAAGTAGTACGCTGTACAAAACACACGATCGCTATGGTATCGATACGCGCATCATCATTCGGACATTTTGCGAACTCGCACACATACCACTGACCTGGGGAGATGTACTACCACGATTTGAAACACTCGAACGACTCGGTGCTGCACATCTGCCACGTGCATATGTACCAGAGAAACTACACATCGTACCGGTCGATCACTATCGCACAACACTACCGAGCGAAGTCATGGACTTGATCCGTCATGCCGAAAAAAAGAAGTATCGGATATTCATTTATACCAACCGCAAAGGTATCGCCCCACTGTCACGGTGTGCCGACTGTAGCACGCTCGTGGTGTGCCCGACCTGTTCACTGCCAATGGTACTACGTACGCGTATGCGCGAGGGTGAGCGTGAGCGATTCTTTGTCTGTACGCACTGCGCAGATGAACTCGACACAAATCATGTATGTATGCACTGTGGCAGCTGGAACATCACGCCAGTGACGATAGGTACCGAGAGTGTGACTGAAGCAGTCGCATCTCTCGTGGGCGCAGAGTCGGTATACACCGTCGACGACGACATGACACCAGATGCAGTGGCAGTAGAGAAAATGCTCGCAGAAGTCGCGCAAAAGAAATTTGCGGTGGTCGTCGGTACCACCAAGGTGCTCCCGTACCTGCGCGGCATACACTACACATTGATCCCGTACTTTGATCGCATCCTTTCTACACCATCACTCTACACTGTCGAGCATGCACTGCGACTCGTAATGGAGTGCAACGAACAGTCGTCCGAAGGCGTGATCGTATGCACGCGCTCTCCAGAGTTTCCTTTTACCAAGCAACTCGAAACGCAAAAGATCAACGCAATCATCAGTGATGAGCTCGCACTGCGCAAAGAGATCGGCTACCCACCGTATGGGACACTGCTGAAAATATCGCTCACCGTCCCCGAAGGTCATCGGCAAAAAACAAAGGAATATGTCGAGAGCTACCTACACGACATCGACATCACCGCACTGCCTCCACGCCGTATCTCACCGGGATCTATGAAGGTGCTCCTGGTCTGGATCGTCAAAACATCACACTCATATATAGAAGAAGAAAGCATGTCACTCACCTCATTTTTCGACTCACTTCGCTTCCCGTACAAAATAGAGCAAAACCCAGAGCGCTTTTAGTATTGCACCGATCGTATCTGTATGGTACGATATCGCCCATGCCAATGATCAACATTGAACTCAAGAAAAACCCCCACGAAAACGGACTTTCACTGATCCGCCGCTTCACGCGCAAAATACAAGAATCTGGGATCATCCCCCAGGTCAAGAGCAACCGATACGCAGTTCGCGACATGTCCAAGCTCGCGCAAAAGAACATGCGCCTCAAGAGTCTCACTCGACGAGCAGAAGTCGAACGCCTCAAAAAGCTCGGGAAAATGTAAGGGAAGCTAAGCAAGCGCAGCGAAGACTTAGCGGACACTTATGCAGACTCTACTTGAAGAACGCAATCTAATAGTAAGCGCTAGTGGCACTCTCCCCGATGTGCCATTTTTGGCTATTAAGGAAAAAATACTCGGGAAAAAATACGAACTCTCTATTGCATTTGTGACACCAAAGAAAGCTCAGGCTTTAAATATTGAGCATCGAAACAAAGACTACATTCCCAACACTCTTTCATTCTCCCTTACAAAAACCAGTGGCGAGATCGTGCTGTGTATGAGTGCAATGCGTGCACAGTATCGCGAATTTGGGATGGATCTCCCGACGTATGTGGCATTTATTGTGATTCATAGTTGTCTGCATTTGAAAGGAATGGAACATGGGAGTACAATGGAGTCTATAGAAAGACGCTTGGTGAAGCAGTTCACTGGTTTTTCATACACTCATGAAGCATTCAACAACCGTCGGCATTGATATTGGTACCTCACTCACTCGTGTTGTTGTCTGTGAACACCAAAGTGGAGTACTACCGAGAGTTATTGGATCTGGTGTTGTACCAACCACCGGGTTGCGACATGGATATATCGTCAACAAAACAGAAGCGACTCAGTCACTCGTGCGTGCTGTGCAGGATGCAGAAAAAGATTGCGGTAAACGCATCAAGAGTGCAAGTCTCGCAATCGGAGGAGTCGGCCTCGCATCAGAATACGCACTGGGCACTGCCATGGTCACTCGCGCAGACTCAATCATTGGCAAACTCGACATCGACAAGGCCATCGCTGACGCAGAAGCCAAAGTAGATCTCAAGAATAAAACGATCTTGCACGCATTTCCTATCGCATTTCAAGTCGATGGCAAAGAACTTCCTGCTCGCCCCGAAGGTATCCAAGGCTACAAACTAGAAGTCAAAGTACTCTTTATCACCTGCTTCCAACAACACCTCGACGATCTGCTCGCTGTGGTCCAAGACGCAGGCATCCGCGTGACAAGCTTCACCGCCACCCCTATCGCTACCGAACAACTCCTTCTCTCTGATCTGCAGCGCAACTTTGGCTGTGCACTGATTGACGTCGGTGCCGAGACAGTCTCTGTATCTGTATTTGAAAGTGGGACACTCACCTCACTCCATGTGTTTGGGATCGGGTCACTCGACATCACCAAAGACATCGCACTCGGCTTGCGCGTATCTCCCGAAGAAGCAGAGAGCATCAAGCTTGGTGTCGTCGGCTTTAGTAGTATTTCAAAAAAGAAACTCGACGAGATCATCGAAGCGCGACTCTCCGACATTTTCGAACTCATTGATAAATATTTTAAAAAGATTGGTCGCAGCGGACTCCTGCCTGCAGGTGCCATACTCATCGGTGGTGGCGCGCAGTGTCCTATGATAGAAACAGTTGCAAAAAACATGCTCAAAATCCCGGTGAAATCTGGCTTCCTCGAGTTCCCCGTCGAGCCGAGTCATTCGGTCAAGACATCCAAGGATCAACGACTCATTGTCAGTTACGGTGTAGCAGCAGGTACTATCGATCGTGTCAGCAGTACTCGCTCCAAGCCATCACATGACGGCGACGGATTTCTCGGCGTCATCAAACACTTTTTCAAACAATTGATGCCATAGAAAAAAGCCGTTCTGTTTTTACATAGATCGGCCTTTGTTTTTTCACGAATTTACTGATGATCGCTTGCATCATCGTACGAAACATCAATTACAACTTCCACGATAGCTTTTGGGTCAGCCAACCATTGTACCTCACACTTGTGATTAACATTTGCGCCTTGTGGTACATGTCTTTGACTTGTTGCAAATTTGATCAATGCGATGTCAACATCATGCTGGCTGAAATGAATATTCATTTCAGCGTTACTTGTCCACAGGCTCAAATGTGGCGCATCTTTGTCCTCCGAAAGCTTTTTAAAATTCAGATAACATTCAACACCGCGAGTACCATGACCATTATCTCCGCTCCTGTGCACATCAGGCAAATATTCGCCAGTAAATTCAAAAATAGTACCGAGAGAGTACTTAACGAAAGCTTCGTCGCACATTCCGGAAAGAATGTTTTTTAATTGTTCTCTGGTAAGTCGCATACTGAGTGCGGGAAGAGTTTGCGTTTCCATAATTATTTTTTTAAATTGGTTCTTGTGTAAAATAGAATAGATTATGAGTTTTGTCAATATTGATTGCGCTTCCCTGCCGTTCTGCTAGTATAGATGCATACCAATTTATAAGGCGAACTCTTATGGCAAAAATCACTCCCGACATCGAAACAGCAGCACGCATCAAAGTCATCGGTATCGGTGGCTCTGGTAAAAACGCCTTGAACCACATGATCGAAAACAAGGTCCGTTCAGTCGAGTTCATTGCAATGAACACTGACGTCCAAGACCTGCACAACTCTCTCGCCGAGAAAAAGATTCACTTGGGCAAGAACCTCACCAAAGGTCTCGGTGCCGGCATGAACCCCGAAGTCGGTTCTCGTGCTGCCGAAGAAACCAAGGCCGAGATCCAAGACGCAGTCAAAGGTGCAGACATGGTCTTCATCGCCTGCGGTATGGGTGGAGGTACTGGTACTGGTGGAGCGTCAGTTGTCGCTCGTGCATCCAAGGAGCAAGGTATTCTCACGGTCGCTGTAGTGACCAAGCCGTTCTTCTTTGAGGGAAACCAGCGTATGCGCATCGCCGAGCAAGGTATCGCCGAGCTCGAAAAGGAGGTGGACGCGATCATCGTGATTCCCAACGACCGCCTGCTCGCTATCGCTGGCAAGGACACTACGTTCAAAGACGCATTTGCAAAATGTGACGAAGTCCTCCGCCAAGCAGTCGAGGGTATCTCTGAACTCATCGCAAGCCCTGGTATCATCAACGTCGACTTCGCCGATATGAAAAGCGTGCTCACCGACGCAGGTACTGCACTGATGGGTGTCGGCTTTGCATCAGGAGACGCTCGCGCTGAGAAGGCTGCGATCCAAGCAATCAACTCCCCACTTCTGGACATCTCTATTAATGGCGCAAAAGGTGTACTGTTTGCCATCTCTAGTAACGACGACCTCACGATGGCAGAGTTCCAAGACGCTGCAAAGGTGATCACCGAGAGTATCGACAAGGACGCTCGTGTCATCATCGGTACTATCATCGACGACCGTATGAAGAAAGGTGAACTCAAGATCACTGTTATCGCTACCGGTTTCCCGAGTGATACTAGTAAAAAGGGTGTACTGTTTAACCCCAACAGTCGCGAGCTCTTTAACCGTCAAGAACAAGCTGCAGAGCGTGTCGCAGCAGATGATCGTCCAATGGTACAAAAACCTGAAGTAAAAACTAGCGAACCCGAGATCTCTGACACTGTCGAAGACGATCTCGACAACTTTGGCGCAATCCCTGCATTTCTCCGACGAAATAAAAAGTAATTATAAAAAGAAAAAGTACTATTTGCTGTCTTACGCAGGGCGACTGGCCCGAGTAGGAGCGAATGTTCAGCAGAACATTACGCGACAGCAAATAGTACTTTTTCTTTTTATCTACGCTCCTGTATACTAGATGCCTATGACATACGACCTCATCATCATCGGTGGTGGACCTGCAGCATGTGCTGCCGCAGTTTACGCCGCTCGCAAGCAGCTCACGACACTCATGATAGCTACCGAGATCGGTGGACAGTCTGCGGTGTCTGATACTATTTTCAACTGGATTGGTACACCTACTATCAGTGGCAGCGATCTGGCTACTAGCCTGAAAACTCATGTAGAAGAATACACCAAGGCTCCGCACACACTCACCCTCTCTCTCGGTAAACGAGTAGACAAGGTGTCCAAGGACGGCGATGTATTTTCTATCACTATTGCTGACTCGAGCGACACCCCTACCGCACGCGCCGTACTCATTGCCACCGGCTCACACCACCGCAAGCTCGAGGTGCCAGGGGCTGCAGACTTCGAACACAAGGGCATCATGTACTGTGCGACCTGCGACGGCCCACTCTTTGCTGGCCAGCCTGTAGCAGTGATCGGTGGTGGCAACGCTGCACTCGAAGCAGTGGTCCAGCTCGCCCAGTACGCCTCTCATGTGACCCTCATTCATCGTAGCGAGACATACCGAGCCGACCCGATCACGGTGACCACAGTCGCAAGTCTGCCCAACGTCACTATGTACACCAGTACCGATCTCCTCGAGATCAAGGGTGACAAGTTCGTCTCTAGTATCGTATACAAGCCCACAGGCGCCTCAGAGCCTATCGAACTACCCGTCACCGGAGTGTTTGTCGAGATCGGCCAGATCCCCGCTACGAGCCTCGTACAAGACGTGGTCCCCCTCGACCAGAGCGGCAAAATATTTGTCGACCCTACCAACCAGCGCACCAAACTCCTCGGTATCTGGGCTGCCGGCGACTGCACCACCGGTCTCTACCACCAGAACAACATCGCTGCTGGAGATGCGGTGAAGGCTATCGAAGATCTCTACATCTGGCTCAAAACTGGCAAATAAGTTGACAGCTATACAGATAGGTGCTACTATACTCTCAGAACTTAATGGGTTAGTAAGAAGAGTGTCTGCTACCGGATGATAGGTTTTCTAAATATACAAGGGATTTCAGAAGGTAGCAGCACTTTTTTCAAATTGACGTTACAGGACAAAAATACACCGGGCAATGCTCGGTTTTTTTATTACTTACTTTGTGCACGGTATAGGGATCGCCTCTCTTAGTTTTCTACTTCGTTCAAAGTGCACGGTACAGGGATCGAACCTGTCACCTCAGCAATGTCAATGCTGCGCTCTAACCATATGAGCTAACCGCGCGTTTTGTAGCGAAACTATACCACGTTTTTACACACCCTGCGAGTGAGTTGCATTTTTATAAAAACGTGGTATTATAGTACAAAATCTCTAACAACTTAAAACCTTCACTATGCACCAAGAACTATCCCTTGCCGACCTCAATGCCGCAAGCATTAAACTTTTTCGATTACTAAACAAACAGATGTTGGGAGAGCGCATAAAGCCTACGACTGTAGGAGCGTCTTACATGCCAACAGAATATGCGGATGCACTTAACAAGCACAGTCCTAAAAAGCCCAAAGTGTTTCTAGGGAATCCGTTAGAATTTTATTTTAACCACACCCCAAGAACAGAAGTAACGCCTGAAACAGTTGATGTGGTACATTTTGATGTGAATGCTCTGTCTGTAAGAAATCCGATAGGTATTGAATCCCTCCGGTTCCCGTCAGTATGCGTATTTGGATGGAATGATATTCAGCTACCATTTTTGAAAAAACTGGAACACGCCGGGCACCCAAGTGTATGCTATTGGGATGTTTTGGGGGATAAGTTTTCAAAACTGAAACCATGGTCCAACCTGTACAACATCTTTATAGATGAAGATGGGGTGCATCGAGCAGAACTGATCATTCAATCAGCTGGATAGATTCGAATTGTTTTAACATTGTGGCCGTACAACCAGTACGGCTTTTTTCTTGATTTTTATTTAAAAATTTGTACAATACTACGCACATGGCCCTATCGTCTAACGGTTAGGACGTCGGCTTTTCAAGCCGCTAATCGGGGTTCGATTCCCCGTAGGGTCAC
>CAZSWF010000007.1:0-46584 GCA_964610995.1 uncultured Candidatus Saccharibacteria bacterium | reverse complement strand
CAAAATAATACAAAACCTCCTGTGTAATGCAGGAGGTTTTGTATATAAAGTGCTGGGGTGCAAGGACTCGAACCTCAATACTCAGGACCAAAACCTGATGTCCTACCATTAGACGACACCCCAATGTTGCGTATAGTACCGCGTGATTTTTATACCATGAAATAACCTTATTTCAAAGGTGTTTCTGCGCCCACCATCTCGAGTACCGCAAGCTCAAGTGGCAGCACCGGCACCGCTGCATAGGCGATGCGCTCTATAGCAGTGATGAGTGCGACAATACCCCGACTTGAGATCACGTCGGTACTCTCGACCGCTCCCTGCTTCACGAGCTCGACATAGCGCTCAGAGTGATCTGCCTCAAAGGCTTCGCGCATACTCGGTGCGTAGCGATACATGAGTGAGAGGCGCATGGTGTTCAGCAGTAGCTGCGCAAGGAGCATCATATCGGTGTGGTGCTCGGTCGCACGCGCGAGACTCTGGTACGCGAGATCGATATTGCGAGCGATCAGTGCCGCGTAGAGCTCGCTGATAGTGGTAAGTGTCGGCGCACCGGTGACTCTCTCTACTATCTCTCGCGTGATCACACGCGCGGGAGTAGCCGAGAAAATCTTTTGCAGTAGTGAGAGCGTATCGCGAAACGATCCGTCTCCGAGAAATGCAACGAGCTCTGCAGAATCTGCATCGATCTCGTACGACTCGTCTGCGGCCACGCGTTCGATCATGCGGGCGAGGACTTTTTGTGATGGTTTGCGAAATGAAAATACTTGGCAGCGAGAGAGGATCGTCTCGGGTACTTTGTTGAGCTCGGTCGTGGCAAGAATAAATATCACATGAGCTGGTGGCTCCTCAAGAGTCTTCAACAGTGCATTGAACGCTTCGCGTGAGAGCATGTGTACTTCGTCGATGATGTACACCTTGAAGCGTGAAGAGAACGGCAACACACGCACCGCAGCTCGCAGTTCACGAATATCGTCGATACCTCTGTTGGACGCAGCATCAATCTCTGTGATGTCTTCGGGCTCTGTACCGAGTGCCGCTGCAAAGATACGTGCGACCGATGTCTTGCCGGTACCACGAGACCCTGTGAAGAGGTATGCGTGCGAGAAGTTGCCGTGGGCAATAGACTCTGAGAGTACTGAGACAATGTGTTCTTGGCCCATGACGTGCTCCCAGTCAGCGGGTCGGTATTTACGATAGAGGACCTGGTCGTGCATGGGGGTTATTGTACCAGAAATTTCTCAACAAGTATTTCTACTTCCCCACTATTTTTCGTCTCCATTAGTTGTATCCGCAACTCTTTCGCACCTTTGAATCCTGCGCAGTATGCCTTGTAGTGCTTTTTCATAATGGCGAAGCTTTTGATGTCCCCGAGGAGCTCCTCAAAGAGTTTCGTATGTTCGACGAGTACTCGCAGTCGCTCTGCTGTTGTGATCGGGTTCGTAGTCGAGACCGGCGCTTTGCGTTTCGTCTCAAACCATCTACCGATGAAAGGAAGTTTGTAAAACATAGATCGCTTGGGCAGTGTCGCTACGACTTCACGCGTCGGATCAAAAAACCATGGGTTCCCAAACAGTGCTCGTCCTACCATCACGCCATCTACGCCACTAGAGTGTGCTTTTGCTCGGCCGTCGGCCAATGACACCACATCACCATTACCAATGATCACAGTCTCTGGTGCGATCTGATCACGCAGCGCAACCACTTGTTTGAGATACTCCCACTGTGCAGGTACGAGTGACAGATCTTTGCGGGTGCGAGCGTGCACGGTCAGTGCTGCGATACCGCTCGATAGGAGTAATGGTATCCACTCATCGATCTGTACGGCGTTGTATCCGACACGGGTTTTCACCGAGAGTGGTATGTCACGACCGGCCGCCGCGATACCACGCTTGGCTGCGTCGATGACCGCTATCGCGGCGGCCGGATCCTTGATCATGGCAGCACCTGCTCCCTGCTTTTCTATGGTCTTGTCAGGACAGCCCATGTTGATGTCGATACCATCAAAGCCGAGCTCTGCGGCAAGTTTTGCAGCGCCTTCCATCATGACAGGGTCTGAAGAAAAAAGTTGCGCTACTATTGGACGTTCTATGTCTGAATATTCGAGATCGCGTGAGAGTATTTCTCTGCCTTTACTCATGAGTCCGTTGGCCGAGACAAACTCCGTCCATATGACATCTGGTTTTCCGTATGTAGAAATAAGTCTGCGAAATGCAGCATCAGTCACGTCCGCCATTGGCGCGACACAAAAGAATGGTTGTTTCTGTTGTCGGAGTTTCTGCCAAAAATTCATATTATTGAAACTTGTACACAAGCTTGTTGCCAAAACGCGCATCGAGATACTCGAGCACCGCTGTCGAGCTGTGATATAGACGTGACAGTGGTGCGGTACGCAGTGCAGTATAGAGCGTCTCGAGTGCGCGATCGACATCACTCGTCGGGTCAAAGTATATGAGCGCGGTACTATTGTAGTGAATAAACGCCACAGTGAGCGTGTCGTCTGTGGTGAGCGTCATCGACAGTGGTGTGATATCGATCGCCTGAAGTTGCTCATATATATATGCAATATTCTTCAGAAGTTCCCCACTGATAGGACGAAATGGGTATGCTGCACGTTCCCCTGCATAGACCTTGAGGTATGCACTCCCCGAGAAATACGGCGCATCCGCAAACACCGTACCTGTCTCATCCATAAACGAACATGCCTCATCACACCACAGATACACTCCTGGATACTCTACGACCGAAACCATGAGTGAGTACATCGAGTCACGTTCGACGGAGACCTCTTTGAACCGTGGAAACTGCGCGCGTATCATTTGCTCGATGCTTTTAGTCGAGACAAGCACAATGCTCGTACGTGGCAAGATATACGCATAGTTTCCTTCTAGGCTCGCAAGCACTCGCTGTGAGATGTCTTCGGGATCAGCGACACTCGTGCCTTCGACGACCACTTGTCTGACTTGCCATTGTGGCGCTCGTACAAACAACACGACTCCAGTGAGAACTATAAGCACTGATACGATCCACACTACCCTTTTCCATGGGAAACGCTTGGGCGCACGCGGCGCACTATCACTTTTCAATACGGTTGCATGATAGCTGCGTTCGTACATAGGTTAGCCGAGATAGTCTTTGCCAATATAAGGTTTGAGCACATCAGGCACACGGACACGTCCATCAGCTTCTTGGAAATTTTCAACGAGTGACACGAGGATGCGCGGTGTAGGTACAGCAGTACAGTTGAGTGAGTGTGCGTAGCGTAGTTTGCCTTCGCTATCTTTGTATCGAGTGTTGAGACGACGAGTTTGGAAGTCGTGGAAATATGACGCACTAGAAATCTCGCGATACGTTTGCTCTCCAGGAACCCACAACTCGATATCGTATTTCTTTACCTGTCCTTGTCCGAGGTCCCCAGTACAGTTGACTACTACTCGATATGGAATACCAAGACTTTGGATAAATTCTTCAGTATTTCGATTGATCTCTTCGTGTAGATCTACAGACTGCTCATGTGAGGCTTCGCATAGTGCCACTTGCTCAAGTTTGAAAAATTCATGTACACGAATCAAACCTTTGACATCTTTACTATGCGCTCCTGCTTCACGACGGAAACAAGGTGAGAATGCAAGTACCTTGATCGGAAGCTTACTTAGATCGAGCGTCTGATCTGCAAAGTATGACATTGTTGCGACTTCACCAGTACCCGCGAGATAGTCTTCGTCTTGGGTGGCATACAGATCATCTTCTCCGCCTGGTAGATACCCGGTACCCATTAGTGTCTGTTTACGCACCAGTGACGGCACGATCATAAACTGAAATCCTCGCTTCATCCAAAAGTCTTTTGCATACTGCCATATCGCAAATGAAAGTTCTGCTCCACCGTTTTTGAGATAGTACCCACGAAAACCAGCGACTTCTGCTCCTCGCTCAAAGTCTGCCATGTCGAGCTTTTCCATGATTTCTATATGATTTTTGGGAGTAAATGAAAATGATTGCTTTTCTCCCCAAGTACGAATCTCGGCATTGTCTGCATCACTGTCGCCTTCGGGTACTGTCATGTCTGGCACATTGGGTACTTGCAGCATCATGAGCTGCCATTCTCGAGTGATACTTTTTACATCTTCTTCGGCAGCTTGTACTTTTTCTTTCAGCGGTTTGAGGTCTTCGATAAGCTTCGCACGGACTGCTTGATCAGTTGCTTTGGGGATTTCATCAGAAAGTGTATTTTGCTCAGTACGGAGCGCCTCAAAATTCTTTTGCGCAGCGGAGCGCTTTTCCTCGAGCACAAGGAGTGCTGCTACGTCAAAATCGATATGTTTCTTGCGCGCAGCTTCCTTGATGAGGTCGGGGTTTTCCTTGATAAATTTGATATCCAACATACCGCTCACTATACCTCATTTTATGGATATGTTGAAGTGTTTATCTTTTCTTTATCTGGCTTGTATATACTCTCTCGATGGACGACTTCCCTATACACGACATATATACGACCGAGCAGTTCCCGCAGCTTGCGCACATTCCCGATCCACCTCGCATACTGCACATGCGCGGATCTCTCGAGCGCACTATTGGGACCAAGTTTGTCACTGTAGTCGGTAGCCGCAACTATACGAGCTATGGCAAACATGTCTGCGAGTCACTGATCCAGGAGCTCGCTGCGTATCCAGTGACGATCGTCTCGGGACTCGCGCTCGGCATCGACTCTATCGCACACCGTGCAGCGCTCGATGCAGGACTTGCGACCATTGCATTTCCAGGATCGGGATTGAGCAAGAAAACGCTCTACCCCGCACAGCACCGAGGACTTGCCGTAGAGATACTGACAGCAGGAGGTGCGCTTCTGTCGGAGTTCCCAGATGACACCGTCGGTGCACATTGGACATTTCCACGACGCAACAGACTCGAGGCTGGTATTGCCGACATCGTGATCGTGATCGAAGCAGAAGAAAAAAGTGGGACCCTCATCACCGCACGCCTCGGCACCGAGTACAACAAAACTGTTGGTGCAGTGCCAGGACCTATCACGTCTCCCTCTTCATCTGGTGCCAACTGGCTGTTGCGCATGGGTGCCACCCCTATCACATGTGCGGGCGACATACTCGAAGAACTCGGACTCACTCCACAGCTCGTTGGTGATGTATCTGCATACTTGTCATTGACCGAGGCAGAGACACGTGTGGTGCAAGCACTGTCCGAACCCAAAACCAAAGACGATCTCATGCAAGAGCTGGAGATAACTCCGCAAGATGCAAATATTATGTTCTCGACACTCGAGATCAAGGGTGTGATCCGCGAAACACTCGGGCTGATCGAGCGTGTTATCTAAGCAAAAGTTTGCGTAAAGATGTCGCACGTGTTATTACTGCTCTATTATATATGAAGCTCCTCATTGTTGAATCCCCTTCCAAAGCAAAGACGATCGAGAAATATCTCGACGGCGCATATACTGTGCGTGCATCAGTCGGACACATTCGTGATCTCCCGAAGTCGAATAAGAAAGCGATCGATATTGAAGGTGGATTTATTCCGCATTATGAAATAAGTAAAGGTAAAGAAAAAGTGGTATACGAGCTACAGTCTCTCGCAGAAAAAGCGACCGATATCGTACTAGCGACCGACCCGGATCGTGAAGGAGAAGCAATCGCATGGCACATTTACGAACTCCTCAAAGCTGATAAAAAGATCAAGTCCCCTATCTCTCGTGTCACCTTTAACGAAATCACCAAAGAAGCAGTGACCGAAGCCCTCACCCATCCACGCAGTATCGACACCAACCTTCGCAAAGCACAAGAAGCACGCCGTGTACTAGATCGACTCGTCGGCTACGACCTCTCGGGTATCATTTGGAAAAAGGTTCGCTACGGTCTCTCTGCAGGACGTGTACAGTCTCCTGCACTGCGGATTCTCGTCGAACGAGAACGAGAAATTCGCGCATTTATCCCAGAGACATATTGGGCACTCGCTGCAGATTTCAAAACCAAGGCTGGTGCAACGATTACACTCTCTTGTGTCGAAGAACCTCGTGATAAAAAAGAGGTCGATCGTATCATCTCTATCGCAAACAAAGAGGACTGGGTACTCAAAGACATCAAAGAAACAGAGCAAAAACGAAGTCCTCGCGCTCCATTTACCACCTCTACATTGCAACAAGCAGCGTCGTCCCGGCTCGGCTTCTCACCAAGTCGCACGATGCAGGTCGCACAAAAGCTCTATGAAGCAGGTCACATCTCGTACATGCGTACCGACTCAACTACATTGAGTAAACAAGCGCTCGCATCTATCGCAGCTGTCGTCGAGAAAAAATACGGCAAAGAATACCTTGAACTTCGCGAATACAAAACCAAGGCAAAAAATGCCCAAGAAGCACACGAAGCAATCCGTCCTACACATGCCGAAAAAGTTAGCGCCGGAAACAACGAAGAGCAAAAGAAACTGTACGCACTCATCTGGGAACGCACAGTCTCCAGTCAAATGGCTGATGCGAAACTTCTCAAGACACGCATAGTTGGAAATGTACTATCTGACTCAATCCCCGACTTCACGGTCACTGGCAGTCAAGTACTATTCCCTGGATGGCTCGTCGCTGACCCAGATGCTCGTGGCGAAGACGTCGAGCTGCCACAGATGCACATCGGCGAAGCACTCACCTTGCTCCAGTTCACCGACCTCGAAAAGCAAACCGAACCACCCAACAGATACTCCGAGGCGGGACTGGTAAAAGAACTCGAAGCGCGCGGCATCGGTCGTCCGTCTACCTATGCGGCTATTATTCGTACCATCGAAGAGCGTGGCTATATCGAAAAGATAGGTCGCTCGCTCAAGCCCACCGACACTGGTGAAGTCGTGTCCACATTCCTCGAACAAAACTTCATGCAATACATCAGTGATACATTCACTGCAGAAATGGAAAATGAGCTCGACGATATCGCAAACGGTGAGCGTGACTATGTCAAAACACTCCGAGACTTTTATGGACCATTTCAAAAAGAAGTCAAAGAAAAAGACAAGCTCGACAAAGCAACCATCCTCGAAAAGGCAGATGATAAATTTAAATGTCCCAAGTGTGGTTCAACAATGATCGTCAAACTCGGTCGTGGTGGCAAGTTTCTCTCGTGTGATCGCTACCCAGACTGCGATGGTGCGCTCATGCTCGACGGTACCGAGATCAAGAAAGATGAACCGCTCGGCATCGATCCGACTACAGGGCTTCCTATTTTTGTACTTATCGGTCGCTTTGGTCCCTATGTTCAGCTTGGTGCTCGCGCTCCTAAAAAGGTCGCGGTGAAGGCTGCGCGTGACGCAAATGGCAAACTTATCAAGAAAACTCCTGAAGAAAAACTCGCCGCCAAAGAAGCTAAAGAAAAAGAGAAACTACAAGCAAAACCAAAAATGGCTTCTATCCCCAAAGAAGTCGATCCGAGTACTGTCACGCTCGACATGGCGCTCCACTATCTCGCCCTTCCGCGCATTCTCGGTACTCATCCAGCTGATGGTGTCGACATCATCGCCAACATCGGTCGCTTTGGTCCCTATGTCGGCCACGAGCGCAACTTCCGCTCAATCAAGAAACCACTTGATCCCTATACCATCACCCTTCCTCAAGCGCTCGAGCTCCTTGCCCAAGAAAAGAAACCACGAGGGTTTCAGAAAAAGAAAAAAGAGTAACGATTTAATAATTTGATTTGAAACAATCTATGGGTATGATGAAGTCATGAATGACCTCATCTCTCGTATCAAGCACCCTGTCGGTGTAGATGACCGTGTGCGAATCGAGCGTGCATATCTTTTTGCAACAGAAAAGCATGCAGGGCAAGTACGCAACAGTGGTGAACCCTACGTTGAGCATTCGCTCGCGGTTGCGAAAAACTGTGCAGAGCTTGGTATGGACATCGACACCATCATCGGAGCACTGCTGCACGACACCCTCGAAGACACTGATGCGACCGAGGACGAGATTCGCGAACTCTTTGGCGACTCGATACTGTTTCTCGTAAAAGGTGTGACCAAGCTCGGCAAGCTCAAGTATCAAGGCGCGGACCGCCACGTCGAGAGTTTGCGCAAGTTTTTCGTTGCAATCGCCGAAGATCTACGTGTACTGATCATCAAACTTGCAGATCGACTGCACAACGTTGCTACACTTGAACACGTCCATGCTGAAAAACGTCGCCGTATTGCACTCGAGACTATCGAAGTGCACGCGTCCCTTGCTGGACGACTGGGTATGGAGCAACTCAAAGGAATGCTGGAAGACTACGCATTTCCTTATACCTATCCAGACGAGCACGCACGCACCAGTGCGATCATGGCAGAGATCGTGCCAGAGTCGCAAACGGCGATCACGTATGCGCATGGCCAGATCGAGCAAACGCTTCGCGATTTCGACATCCAAAATGCGGTCGTATCTTCTCGTATCAAACACACGTACAGCACCTATCGCAAGCTCGCCAAATACAACTGGAATACCGAACTCGTCTACGACATTGTGGCGCTGCGCGTGCTCGTCCCCACAATTGCCGACTGTTATCAAGTACTCGGACTCATTCATATGCTATGGAAACCAATCCCAAAACGTATCAAAGACTACATTGCACTTCCGAAACCCAATGGATACCAGTCCATACACACGACCGTTATCACCGAGCATGGTGTCGTGGAGCTACAGATCCGCACACACGAAATGCACCAAGAAGCCGAGCTCGGTGTTGCGTCACACTTTGCATACAAAGAGTCTCAGTTTGCGAAAAATGCAGTCACCAAAAACAAAAAGTTCACCTGGATCGATGAGCTCAAGGAGCTTCACAATGTCGTCAACGACCCCTCGCGATTTCTCGAGGAGCTCAAGCTCGACTTTTTCACCAACCGTATTTTCGTATTTACTCCACAAGGCGACGTGATCGACCTTCCCGAAGGTGCGAGCCCTATCGACTTTGCGTACGCGGTACACTCCGAGATCGGAGACCGTGCTCATGGCGCTAAAGCAAATGGCAAAATGATCGGCCTCGGTGACACACTCCACAACGGTGACATTGTCGAGATACAGACTGGCAAACATGCACACCCTGGTACCAAATGGCTCGACTATGCGAAAACCAGTTTTGCACGCAAAAAGATCCGTCACTATCTCGACACTACAGTGAAAAGTTCTTGATGTTGTAGAGTTCGTCTATATCTTCTTCGCCTTGCTTCACTTCTTCTTTGTCACGATCGTCGAGCGCCCCAACTGATGGCTCTTCTTTTGTCTCAATCATAGCTTTTTGTTCTGCTTTGTTGATCACACCCATGATCGTATCAAGGTCTTCGGGAGAGAAATAATCAATCGTGATTTTGCCTCCCTGTTCACGTGGCTCGATGTGCACTCGAGTACCGAGACGTTCTTGGAGTGTCTGCTCGATTTGGAGTAGCTCATTGTCAGGGATTAATGCTTTCTTGCGGACCTTGTCTACCGCGATGCGTCGTGCGATACGTTCTGCTTCACGGACCGATATCTTGCGAATGGTGATTTCTTTAAAAAGTGTTTGCTGTTCTTCGGGGCGGGTCGAGAGCATCATGAGCGGTCGTGTGTGCCCTTCATTTATTTTCCCCGCAGAGAGTGCGTCGAGCATTTCAGCTGGGAGCGCGAGTAGTCTGATCGTGTTGGAGACGAACTCACGGCTCTTGCCTACTTTGTGTCCGATCTGGGTGTGCGTGAGCTTGAACTCTTCGACAAGTCGTGCAAATGCACGTGCACGCTCGACTGCGTTGATGTCTTCGCGTTGGAGGTTCTCGATGATCGCAAGCTCGAGCTTCATGAGGTTGTCGTCGCCCACACGAATGATCGCGGGTACTTGTGCGAGCCCTGCAAGCTTGGACGCGCGCAGTCGGCGCTCTCCGGCGATCAGCTCATAGCTCGTCGTGAGTCCACCATCAGGTGTCGGTGTTTCGAGACGCGAGACCACCAGTGGCTGGAGCACGCCGTACTGACGAATACTCTCTGAGAGATCCTTGAGTGGGCCTTCTTCGAACTCTTTGCGTGTCTGGTATGGGTTGGGTGATATCTTGTCGACATCAATAAAGAAAATGGAGTTGGTGTAGAGTTCGGACATGCACAGATTTTAGCATAGAAAAACAATGCTGCGAAAATTGATTTATTGTCATTTTTAACGTACGATACCGAAATCGCCGGAATGGCGGAATGGTAGACGCAATCGACTCAAAATCGATCGGGAGCAATCCCTTGAGAGTTCAAGTCTCTCTTCCGGCACAGAAAGAAATATGCCCGAATGGTGGAATTGGTAGACACGTACGCTTCAGGTGCGTATGCCGCAAGGTGTGAGAGTTCAAGTCTCTCTTCGGGCACCATGCAAAACATTATCGTCGTCTGCGGACCCACCGCCACTGGCAAATCTGACTTTGCGGTAGCTCTTGCACAGAAAATAAACGGTGAGGTTATTTCTGCCGACTCACGTCAGGTGTATACAGGGCTTGATATTGGAAGTGGCAAAATAACTAAAAAAGAAATGAAAGGTGTTCCCCACCACCTCCTCGATGCTGCAAACCCTAAACGTGTGTTTAGTGTCGCGCAGTACCAACGACTCGCTGACAAAGCGATCAAGGCTATATTGAAAAAAGGAAAAGTGCCGATCATATGCGGTGGTACAGGTTTTTATATCGATACAGTTGTCTATGAACAAAACCTCCCTGAAGTAAAACCAAACGCAGCACTTCGCAAACAACTCGAAAAACTATCTCTATCAGAACTCGTGCAGCAACTTGAAACACTCGATCCAGACAGACTCGAAACTATTGATACAAAAAATAAAGTGCGACTTATCCGTGCACTAGAGATCGCAACAGTACTTGGCTCTGTACCGAAAACAACTCGCATCAAGAAATACGACGTACAGTGGCACCACCTCGACTTCCCTGACGAAGTTTTGAAAAAGCGTATTCGTGACCGATTATTGAAACGCATGAAAACAGGAATGATAGCAGAAGTGAAGCGACTTCACGACCAAGGTGTGTCATGGAAACGACTCGAGTCACTCGGGCTCGAGTACCGCTACCTCGCACTCTATCTACAAGACAAACTGTCAAAAGCTGATATGCTCGCACAACTTGAAATAGCTATCTGGCAGTATGCGAAACGACAGCGTACATGGTTTAAGAAATACGCACACTAACTTGCGGGCGATGAAGGAATCGAACCCTCACCAAAGGTTTTGGAGACCTTCGTTCTACCACTAAACTAATCGCCCTTTGAGAACCCACACACTATAACAAAAAAGCCCTTTTGGGGCTATCTTGCTTATTTCTTTGATTCCTTGAACTCGATGACCTTGCGAAGCTTCTTTGAGTACTTGTTCATTTTGAGCTTCACATCAGCGAGCTTTTTGCGGTTTTTGGTAGACCAGTAGACCTCACCGGACTCCTTGTTTACGAGTTTTACGAGATTATCTTGTGACATAGTGGGAAAACTATAGCAGAAACCACTTTTTTAGGCAATATATTATAGATTTGACTTTTATTATATACATGATATAATACACAAAACCTTTAACATTGCATATAAACAACTCAACCCAGAGCCTAGAGTCAACAGGATTGACTCCCCTCGCAGAATTCTACAAAAACCCCGGTAAAAAAATCATTACCAAAAACGGATGTATGGTTAATTTTCACGGACTATTCTTTTTCAGTGATGGAGAAATCACCGAAAGAAGGCCGTGGGTTATCACAAAAAAGCATGGCGCACTTCCTAATGCGCAGGAATGGGTACGTCTGCAGCAAGAATACGGCCTTACCCCCGTCAATCTTAATGAAAATGAAGAAAAAAAAGCCCGACTTATTGCTGAAGTTATCTCACAAGATCCTATGAAATGGCTTTCAAAAGAAGAGGTGGGGGCGTATATCAAATGGCGCAGCAGTGAAAACAATCGCGCCCGGAAAAAATATGCATAAATAATTATCTGTAACATGCTCAACTCTCATTAGTTTTCTAATGAGAGTTTTTATTTGTTCTATTTGTATATGATATGGTACAACATATATACATGTCCCTCTCCACCAAAAACAAATTGAAGCTCGAGCAAGGTGCGGCTCGTGCGACCAAGTGGATCGGGTCGATGCCATCATTGATCACGCACACGATACTGTTTGTATCCGCATTTATTCTACCCATCTTTGGAGTCCCCTTTGAACGAGTACTCCTCGTACTGACCACTATCGTATCTCTGGAAGCGATCTACCTTTCTATATTTATCCAAATGTCAGTGAACAAAAACACGGCCGACATCGAGGACATCGCCGAAGACGTCGAAGACATCCAAGAAGAAATCGAAGACATCGCCGAAGATGTGGAAGAGATCCAAGAAGACATCGAGGATATCGAAGAAGAACATGAAAAAGACTACAAAGAAGATCGCAAGCTCGAGAAAAAAGAAGCACAAACACTCGACAGTATCCAAGACACGCTGACCAAGCTGTACCAAGAAATAGAAAATCTCAAGAAAAAATAAAAACGTGCCCAACAAATGGGCACATTTTAGTTTTTTACGCGTACTTACATGAGATAATCAGTCCAAGTACCAAGATAACTATAATACCTAAGCCTTTTACTAGTTCCCGAGTTTGTACACGATCATACTGTTTAGGTTGGTCCATGTGCAATTGTTTTTCCCGAACACTATACACACTTTTTTACTAGTCGTCAAGAACCTTCGACGATTTATCCGATCGATACGAGTAGGATGAGTGCCCCGATGAGTGCGAGGTTCTTGGTGAAGTTGATCTTTTCACCCATGCGAACCATTGGGTCAGACTCCTTCCAAAAACGATGCATCATAAAGGTGATAGGGATCAAACTCACCACCAAAAGTATCATGCCGAGTATTGCGTACCTGTTGGCGATGACCGTGAGCCCTCCGAGAGTAAGCATGATGCCAGTGACAAGCACAGCAGCCTTGGCAAGTGGTACGCCCTTACTTTTTGCGTATCCAGTCATCCCGGTCAACCCTTTGAAATGTCCAATGCCGTTGTAGAGGAAGTATCCTCCGAGAAGTATTCGTCCGATTAAAAATAAAATCTGCATAACTATCTGTATTGATTACTAATGTGTACAGTATAGCGCACTCCTAAAACTTTGCCCCATCCTACCACGTAACACCATTTACAAGAGGATTTGGTCAACTCTGTGGATAGCGCAGCTTACAGAATGAAAAAAACTTTGGTATACTATAGGTCTATCAGAACAGCGAGTACAACGTACTTGCCATTGATTCTGATGAAGGTTCTGATGATACATCGACATGGCTTCTAACGATACAAATTCCCCGAGCAATCGGGGAATTTGTATTTCTAGTATGCCGATAGACGCTTGAGTGTTTCTTCTTTTCCTATGATCTGCGCGATTTCAAATGGATCCGGAGATTTTTCTTTGCCTGAGAGTGCAACACGCACTGGCCACAACACATTCCCCTTACCCACCTGCTCTGCATATGGCATAACAACACTTTTTATACTCTCTACATTCCATTCAATCACTGTGGCAAGTATTTCACGTACTTTTGCAATATGTGTTTTTGCATTCTCGAGTGTATCAGTTTTCCATACGAGCATTGTTTCATCGACGACTGGAGTCCGGAACAAATATTCACTTTCGTCAAAAAATGTCGCTACATCACCAAATTTCACAATGCGTTCACGCACTATAGTCTCGACAGACGCAAGCATGGTCTCGTCGGCCCATGACGGAAGAAACGATTTTGCATGTGCGAGAAATTCTGTAGATGAAAGCATCTTGATATATTCGCGGTTGAACCAATCTAGTTTTTCAATATTAAATACCGCTGGTGATTTTTGAACTTTTGAAAGCTCAAATACTTCAATAAGTTGATCTTTAGTAAACAATTCTTGTTCCGTACCTGGATTCCAACCTACCATTGCGACCATATTGAGTATCGCCTCCGGAAGGTACCCTTGATCTCGATACTCAGTCAACGCAAGAGCACCTTTGCGTTTAGAGAGCTTTTGTTTATCTATACCGAGCACTAATGGCAAATGAGCGTAGATGGGTGTTGGTGCTCCTATTGCGCGTTGTATCAGGATTTGCCTTGGGGTATTTGAAACATGGTCCTCCCCACGGATTACATGCGTCACTCCTTCATCAAAATCGTCGACAATTACTGCAAGATGAAAAAGTGGTTCCTTTATATTCTTTGCAATCACAAAATCTCCGAGATCTGTTGTGTTCATGGTGATAGTGCCCTTGATTTCATCAAAGAAAGTAATGTCTTCATTTGGATTTTTAAAACGAACTATTTCTTTGATAACACCACTTCCATCTTTTGCTTCTTCTTTGGAGATATACGCATGCCCATCTGCTATCAATTTTTCGAGAACTTGTTGGTGGCGTTGCACATGATCTGACTGTGTATATGTCGCATCATAGTCCAGTCCTAGCCAAGCAAGGCATTCAAAGATGTTTGCTTCGTATTCCTTTTTTGAGCGTTCCTTGTCTGTATCTTCAATTCGCACAATGAAAGTACCCTTGTTTTTGCGTGCATGTAAGTATGCAAATATTGCAGTTCTATAATTGCCTGCATGTTGATATCCTGTTGGACTCGGCGCATACCGAGTTACTACTTTTTGAGATGTGTTCATGGCTGTATCCTAGCAAGAAAAGACGTTGTTGACAAAGACTGTGTTTACTATAGGATTGAGAAAAAATGTATATGACAACATTCTTTTTAATTTGCGCACTTATTTTTGGTACTGCTTCTTTTTTACTTATCGGTGAAATCTCAGCAAGGTACGGCGGCTGGAAAAACCGATTTGACTACCCTTTTTGGATACGAAGAAAAAAGTACAAACTTGCATTTTGCATGTCAGCACTTCTCACTCTAATATACAGCACAAACTATCTCTCGCTTCAATGGCCCGATAGAATTTCAGATAGTTTAGCTGTATTTATAAGTGTTGTTTTTTTAGGATTATTTTATGTAGGAACATACGTACGATGTCTCCCTACTCAAAAAGAAAAAACGGTTACCCATTAATATGGTAACCGTTTATTTATTTCTCCACCACTCGTACATCACAACTGATGCGGCGACAGATGCGTTGAGTGATTCACACTCGGGCTTCATGGGTATCGTGAGCGTCACATCGCAGAGCTCAAGTGTTTTTTCACGAATACCAGTAGACTCGTTGCCCACGACAATGAGCGTCGGCGTATCAAACTGTGCTTGTGCGAGCGGTGTGGTGCCGTCCATCACGAGCCCATACACCCACATACCAGAGTCTTTGAGTGTGCGAATAGTCTGGTTCACATTACCAATACGCACGATCGGTATACGAAATGCCATTCCCGCAGATGTCTTGATCACCGTACCAGTGACCGGAGACTGGTTGTGCTCAGGCATGAGCACGGCACTCGCACCAAATGCCGCCGCAGAGCGAATGATCGCACCGACATTGTGCGGATCGTGCAGCTCGTCGAGTAGTACGAAACATGGGTTGGTGCTCATATCGACACGTGCGAGCATGTCGTCGAGCGAGATGTAGAGCTTCTCAGGGTTGATCACTGCGATCACACCTTGGTGTACGGCATCCCCTCCCACTTTCTGAGCAGCATCTCCTCCTTTCATTGCACTTGGTGTGATACCTACCTTTTTCAAAAGCTCAGCAATCTCGGGGTCACGTGCAGCATTGGCATCGAGGAATACCTTAGATACTGCACTTGGACGTGTGAGTAGAGCTTCACGAAGTGCATGTTTGCCATAGAGATATATTTTTTCTTCTTTCATAAAAATAAGTTATAGGCTTTGTACCAAGGCACGAGTCTTGGGACCGAACATGCCACTTGTCGGTACGATACCGTATGCTTTTTGCAGTCGTATAACAGCATTTCTTGTTGCGGGACCAAAATAAGTTGTCTCATTTCCAGCAGATCCCGGACCTTGTACAGCAACTACAAAATTGCGCTTGTTGAGATACTGCTGTAGTCTTTTTACATCAGGATTGCTCATTCCCATACTCAAATTATTTATAAACGTCGAAGTAGGAGCTGGTGTAGGAAGTGGGCATTTCGCTCCAGTTGTCGGACTAAAGGCTGTACTACTAGTACAAGCACGTGTATCTGTTGATGGTGTGAACATGTTTCTGAATGCTACGGATCCACTCGAGCGAATAGCTGATGTCGTAGAGCCAAGCTCCGCAACACTAAACAAAACTGTGGTATCGCTCGTAGTGGTGTTGCCTATATCATCAGCACAGCGAATATAATATGTATACGATTGCCCATTAGCCAGACCCGTCAGTGTTGCGGAGTGACTGAGGCCGTTTGTAGTACTAAAGGTGTTGGCAATAGAACCGTATATAGTATCTGCTACAGTACCGTATTTACAAGTACTGGATTCATTTGTTGTAGCTGAGAGTATCGTACTCGTTGTCCCTGCACTAAGCGTACCTGGTGATACGGCCAAGATGGTAGGGGTAGTGTTGTCTACGGTAACTGTGACCGTTGTAGCTGTAGCGCTGTTGCTTGCGGCATCACGAGCAACTGCAGTGAGTTGGTGCGCCCCATCGACAACACTGGTGCTATCCCAGCTAATACTATATGGACTACTCGTATCTTCACTATCCAGGTTTGCTCCATCGAGTTTAAATTGAACACCCACCACACCTACCGCATCTGAAGCACTTGCAATAACTGATACCGTCCCAGAAACAACTGTACTAGTAGCTGGTGTAGTGATTGAAACTGCAGGCGCAATAATGTCGGGATCGTATAGTGTGGTTGCATAGTCAACAAAAGGTTCTGCGGGGATAGTATAGGTGCTAGCATCGGTAGGCATTGCACCGCTATATCCTGTGATCCCAGAAGCAAGGGTTACGGTGATGGTACCAGTAGCCGCAGAGGTAAGTGTAAGCTTGAGCTGTGTAGCGCTGAGGCGCGTAACCGTGGAAATACTCACTGGCGTACCATTATCTTCTACAGTAAATACTGCTGGATCAATAGTACTACTCGCAAGACCAGACGTATCGGTAAATGTTAACGTGACTTCAGTTTTTGCAGTATTGTATGTTGCAGCACTGATACGCGGCCCACGTCCATCATCTGTACCACTATAAAATTCTGATTTTAATGGCGCCCACCATCGAGATGCAAATACATTTAGATCAGCATTACTTTTGAAGTGTAGGTTGTCTCCACTTTCATCTGCGAGATTTACATCCACCACGTTTGGCCCAGCAACAATATTGTCGTTGGTATTCCATCCAGAGATCTGTGCAAGTCGAATATTGTCGAGCTGTGTAGCAGTATATGAAGCATTACCAATCATCCCAACAACTGTCTTTACTCCAAAGTCAGAGTTGATGGCGTTGGCAAGTGTGTTGAGATGTGAGAGATAGGTCGCGGTACTCATCGAATCACTTGCGTCTGTTTCTCCTTGGAAATAAAGTACTGCTTTTATACCTCCGGTAATTGCGTTGATTCGTCGATACATCGAACCATATAGGGTTGAAGTCAAAAGCCCTTGACCCCACTCCGTAATAGATGTCCCCCCTTTTGGTGCAGGAATAAACGCGACAGGTACTGACTGATCGGCTAGTATATATGTTGCAAGGAGTGGCCATACAGATCCCCCAGCTCCACTATCACTACTGATAGCGTCCACCTGGCTTGAGTTGGAGTCAACAGGGTCAACCATATTTTTCCAGACATCATCGTTACCAAACAATGTCGCTTTCAAGGTGGCATGACTGTACGACTGATTACTTGTCCCTTTTCCACTTGCGTTACTTTGTCCAGCAATTACATATACGTCACCGACTCCTACATCTGCAACTGTGGCGGATGTACCGGTACTGTTAGTAAAACGAACCGAAAGTGTGCCTTGTCCTCCTGTTTGATTGAGAAGTGAACCAGTAAATGATCCTCCTGTAGGACTTGCCACAATGGTAGTGTATGCACCTCCGTTCCAGCTTGCCTCTATAGCAGTCGGAGTTCCTGTATACGTACCGATAATACTAATATCAGCTTCGTTGGTACCATCTCGTTGGAACACTTCGTATTGATCGGGGGTAGTAACCACAATACCATTGACAGGTGTTCCTGTATTAAATGTCCCGTCAGATGATGTCGTGGTATTGCCGAGCTCATCAGCACTTTTAACTGCAAAGTGATACACTGTGTCTGTAGAAAGCCCAGAAAGTGTCACCGAATGTGACGTGGTAAGTGTAGGATTAACAGAGCTAGTAGACCCATACGAACTAGTAGTCCCATACACTACCTCTGATGTTGCAAGCTCATCAGTAGTCCAAGTAATAGTAGCGCCCGTTGTCTCGGTACCTGATACCGCAATCGCAGAAATGACTGGCGGGTCTTGGTGTTCGACGTTTTCTTGAGTAATATCATCAATGTAGGTAAACCGACCACCGTTTGTACTTCCAGAAAAACCTGCTGCATACTGCACCCCTCCAGTAGTATAAGAGTTGTCAGATGTAGTACTGATCAATGTGAAGTCTGTTCCATTGTCTGAATAATATAAATTGAGTGTTGTATCGTATACCACTGCCTTAAACCAGCGAGAAGATGCACTCGTCAACGAGACAGAAGTGAGTTGTGTTGCTGCAGAAGAAGTATTTTTAAAAATTTTCACAAGATTGGGAGTACTCGTACCCGCATGATCGACTCGGAAAATATATCCCTCATTCATTCCGGTAATTGACGAGGTTGTTCCGTTTTGTGCTCGCAAAACAAAGCCGTATCTACCTGTGTTATTTGCATACAAATCTTTCCATACTACAGAATAATTGGTCCCTGAAGAAAAGTTGTCAAAGGTCAACACCGGTGTCCCACTAGTTGACGTAGATTTCATTGCATTACTGTTTAACGATGTAGCATCGTTTGCCACAGTAAATGCTCCAGTATTGACTGTGACACCTGTGGGAGTTTGCCCGACAGTGTCTGCCGTGAAGTCATATGTATACGCAGCAAATGCAAGAGATGTCGTTGAGATAAGTGAACAAAAAAATACAACCACCCAAAGGATTAATTTTTTATTAGAAAAATTCATTGTACTAATTTTATCACAATTGTTAGATTTGGGAATCAGTGTAATCATCAGAACATACTGATTATTTCCATAAGTTGTGCGCCGGGCAGGATTTGAACCTGCGTAGCCCGAAGGCGTCAGATTTACAGTCTGATGTAATTGACCACTCTACCACCGACGCATGCCTCCCCTATGGGAGGTGCTAGTCCTATGAAGCGTGTGCTTCTTTTTTAGGACTAGAGAAAGAACTGCTGCGTTTCTTTTTATTGTGTTGGACACTGACGAGAACTTCGTCGGCATCGTTCATCGAAACGCTGACCTTGTCACCTTCCTCGACTGTGCGAGCGATGATGCGGGTCGCAACCGGATTCAAGATCTTGGTCTGAATCAATCGGTTCAGGGGTCGTGCCCCGTAGTGCGGATTATACCCGACACGGGCCAGATATGAAAGTACGTCGTCCCCGATTTCGACAGCGATACCCTTGGCCGTAAGGCGCGCAAGTACGATGTCAGTGCGGAGCTTCACGATCTCTTTGATAGCTGCCTGCGACAGAATATCAAACACAACGGTTTCGTCAATACGGTTGAGGAACTCTGGTCGGAAGTAGTCCTTGAGCGCTCCTTCCACTTTTTCTTTCATATGAGTGTACTCACCTGCTTCGTTGTGGTTGTGGAAGCCAATGGTTTCCATCTTTTCGATAAATTGACTCCCGATGTTGCTCGTCATCACGATCACCGTGTTTTTGAAGTTGACGAGGCGTCCCTTGGCATCGCGCAGGTGTCCTTCGTCGAGTACTTGGAGTAGTACGTTAAACACTTCGGGATGCGCTTTCTCAACTTCATCAAACAGTACAACTGAGTACGGTCGGTGTCGTACGCTCTCGGTGAGCTGTCCTGCTTCGTCGTAACCGACATAGCCTGGTGGACTACCGATGAGTTTCGACACACTGTGTCGTTCCATGTACTCACTCATGTCTACTCTGATCAATGCCTTTTCATCGTTGAACAAACACTCGGCGAGCGTCTTGGTGAGCTCGGTCTTGCCTACACCAGTAGGGCCAAGGAACAGGAATGACCCGATCGGGCGGTTGGGATCCCCGATACCTGCGCGGTTGCGCCGGATCACATTTGCGATCTTTTCTATCGCTTCATTTTGTCCGACGACACGTCGGTGCAGCTCTCTTTCCATATGCACGAGTTTCTCTCGTTCTTCTTCGAGCATTTTCATCAGCGGTACACCAGTCCATCGTGCGACGACTTCTGCAATATCTTCTTCGGTGATTTCTTCTTTGAGTACGCGACGAGTTTTTTGTAGCTTTTTGAGTTTTGCAGATTTGGTTTCGAGTTCCTTTTGCAGCATGGGTATGTGCCCATAGCGTATCTCAGCCGCACGTCCGAGATCTGCGCGCGCTTCTGCTCCTTCTGCTTCTATGCGCAGTGTTTCGAGATCCTTTTTGATCTTGCCTATATCTGCGAGTGTCGATTTTTCATGTTTCCACTTCATCTCGAGCTCTTTGGTTTTCTCATTGATATTGGCTATTTCTGCTTCAATGTCTTTGATGCGTTCCTTGGCCACTTTTGCTCCAGCTTGCACGTCTTTGCGCAATGCTTCGCGTTCGATCTCGAGTCGCATGATCTTGCGATGTGCTTCTTCGAGTACAGTCGGTTTGTTCTCGAGCGTCATACGTAGTGCAGATGATGCTTCATCGAGCAGATCGATCGCCTTGTCCGGCAAGAACCTGTTGGTGATATAGCGTGTCGAGAGTGTCACTGCTGCGACCAGTGCGTCATCGGTGATATGTACGCCGTGATAGAGCTCATACTTTTCTTTGAGACCACGGAGTATTGCGATCGCGTCTTCTGGTGTCGGCTCTTCCACATAGACAGGTTGGAAACGACGAGCGAGCGCTGGATCTTTTTCGATATACTTTTGATACTCTTTGAGTGTCGTTGCACCGATCGCACGGAGCTCTCCACGAGCAAGTGCAGGTTTGAGCATGTTGGCAGCATCCATTGTTCCTTCATTTCCTCCTGCCCCGACTATGGTATGGATTTCATCGACAAAGAGAATAATCTTGCCTTCTGCACGTTCTATTTCTTTGAGAATATTTTTAAGTCGTTCTTCGAACTCACCACGATACTTGGTACCAGCGAGCAATGCTCCCAGGTCGAGTGAGACGATCTCTTTGTCTTTGAGACTCTCTGACACATCACCTTTTGCGATGCGGTTGGCGAGCCCTTCTACCACGGCTGTTTTACCAGTGCCTGGTTCTCCGAGTAGTATTGGGTTGTTCTTGGTACGACGCGACAGGATCTGCATGATACGCATGATCTCAGTGTCTCGTCCGATCACCGGGTCGAGTTTGTCTTCGCGTGCGAGCGTGGTGAGGTTGCGTGTGAACTTCATCAGCATGCGCATCTTTTTGTTGGTGCCGGTATCGGCACTTTTGTTGGTGCGGTATTCCTGGATCGCTTGGACGAGCGCGCTGCGATCGATCTTGAACTGTCCGAGCAACTCGCTTGCTTGATTGGTCACATCAAACAGTGCGACAAAGAGGTGCTCGGTGGAGACGAAGTTGTCCTTCATCTCACTCGAGACCTTGAGCGACACTTCGATCACTTGTGCGAGATCTGCGGTGAGGAACATCTGGTATGACGGAGCAACAGTGGTTGCATTCTCGCCTCCTTCGATACGTTCAAGTACAGAGTCAGTCAGCAGTATAGTATCGACATCGAGCCGCTCGAGCAGTGTCAGGACGTTGGACTCCTCCTGCACCAAAAGCGCCGCGAGGAGGTGCAGCGTAGAAACATTGTTTTGACCACGTTCGATTGCGAGTTCATGAGCCCGCTTAATCGACTCTTTGGCTTTGGTCGTGAATTGGTTAAGTGATGGCATCATATAAATAATTTCAAATTAAGTGACATAAACGAAACGGCCGGGCAGACGTGACAGATAGGCAGTGGTGCTGTACGGGTACACTATAGCACAAAAGTCAAGGGTTTTCTAGGTCTGAGATTTATATTTTTGCACTACTTTTTTCAAAGCACTCACTGCTCTATCGACATCTTTTTTAGTCGTCATTCTCCCAAACGAAAACCGTACGGCGCCGTAGCCTGTGCCGTAGAGTTTCTCTATTATGAGTGACTCTTGATCTTCATCATTTTTACACGCACTTTTTGCAGACACGGCAATCCCTTTTGCATCGAGCTCGATGACGAGGAGCTCGCTGTCAAAGTTTTTGATGGCGATGTGTGTGATATGTGGCGTGCGCTCTTGATCACGTGCGGTGATATGCACTTCAGGGATTTCTTGTACGAGCTTTTCTTCGAAATACGTTTGCAGTTGTTGCACGCGATCAGTTTCTTTTTCTTGAATACGTTGCGAATACTCAAGCGCATGTGCAAATGTATGAATAAGTTCGATCGGCTCTGTACCTGGTCGCAACCCAAACTCTTGTCCGCCACCATACATGATTGGCGAGAGTGTTATATTTCTCTTTTTGTACAAGATACCCACCCCTTTGTGTGCGTAGAGTTTCGTTGCACCAAGTGTCATAAGGTCCACTCCAAGCTGTGCGACGTTGAGTGAGAAATGTGCTGGCGCCTGTGTGGCATCGGTATGAAAAATGATTGTGGTATCTGGATGTTGTTTACGCAAATATCGTACACGCTTTGCGATATCGCGGATGGGTTGCACCGTACCGATCTCGTTATGAACATACATGATAGATACGAGGAGGACCTTGCATCCATCTGGTACAACGATATGTTTGGGGTTCACCACACCGTTATCGCTCGGGATCGTCATTGTGAAGATCCCGCGCTCACGCATATGCGAAACAGTTTCCATAACTGCAGCATGTTCGAGATCACTGATTGCGATTGCAACCTCGTGTGGTGCAATTCCTTCTTTTATAAAATGCTGGACTGTACCAATGAGTGCGAAGTTGTCACTCTCAGTTGCCCCACTCGTAAAGATAACTTCGTCCGCGTGTGCATGCAGCACTGCGGCAACTTTTTTGCGCGCATCCTCGATCACAGTACGTGCTTTCACCCCTTCTTTGTGCAGCGCGTGCGGGTTGGCACCGATGACTGATTTTTTTAGGTGCGCCAATGAACGCATCATCGTTATATCGACAGGGGTACTGGATGCAACATCGAGATATATTCGTTTAGAGAAAAGCTTGAAAAACATAGAAAAATCAGTATAATAGCGTTCTATGTTGGGCAGTATACCATCAAGCATTATCGTGGTCGCTATATTCCTCTTTGTGCTCGTGGTGGTACTCCTTGTCGTAGTACTAAAGCTCCGCATGACGCTTCGATCATTTATGGCTGGCAAAGACGGCGCATCGCTCGAGTCCACGCTCGCGTGGCTCACCCACAAGGCTGCCGCAACGGACGAAACACTCGAGGCACACAAAGAAGGACTCGAGCACATCGATGCTCGCGTCAAACGATCGATTCGCGGCTACTCACTCGTGCGCTACAATGCATACGAGAGCGCTGGCGGCGAACAGAGCTTTGCATCAGGACTTCTCGATGAACACCAAGACGGCTACATACTCTCGGTCATTACTAACCGCAATCACGTCGGTGTCTACGCCAAGAAAGTAAATCGTGGCATCCCCGACGTATCTCTTACCAACGAAGAAGCCGATGCCCTTGCCGACGCTAAAAAACATTTGAATTAACACTATGAACACACCACTCCCCGCCGCTCCAATAGTTGCCGTCATGGGTCACATCGACCACGGCAAGTCGACACTCCTCGACTACATCCGCAAATCAAATGTGGTAGATGGTGAAGCGGGTGGTATCACGCAGCACTTGAGTGCGTACGAGATCACGATCCCGTACCAGGGCACCGATCGCGACATCACCTTCATCGACACTCCGGGGCATGCAGCGTTCACTGGTATGCGTGAGCGCGGTGCGACTGCTGCAGACATTGCGATCCTTGTTGTATCTGCCGAAGACGGCGTCAAGGCGCAGACTATAGAAGCGCTCAACACTATTCGCACAGCACAGATCCCCTATATCGTAGCGATCAACAAAGTCGATCGCCCCGAAGCCAACATCGAACGCACCAAACAAATGCTCGCAGAACAAGAAGTACTCGTCGAAGGATATGGTGGCACGATCCCATGGGTTGCAGTCTCTGCCAAGGTGGGTACGGGTATCTCTGAACTCCTCGACACTATATTGCTCGTCGCAGACATGGAAGGTATCGTAAGTGACCCGAACGGTACTGCGCAAGGTATCGTCATCGAAAGTAAGCTCGACCCCAAGCGCGGTGTGAGTGCCACTATCGTGATCAAGCAAGGCACGCTCACGAGTGGACAGTTCGTCGTCGCAGGTACAGCTATCACCACGACCCGTATTATGGAGAACTTCCTCGGCAAGGCAGTAGCGACTGCGGGCCCAGGTACACCGGTACACCTCGTCGGATTTGATAGTGCACCTGTCGTCGGTACCATGATCCATGTCTTTGACAAGAAACGAGATGCTGAAAAGTATGTAGCAGAACAAGTCACAGCTCCACATGCAGATACCGTCACTGTATCTGGTACACACAAAGTTGTACCACTGATCATCAAGACTGACGTGTACGGTACCGCAGAAGCTATCGCCGGAGAGATCGATGCAATGCGTGTCGAAGGTCTCCATGTCAAAGTCATCGGCAAAGGCGTCGGTGTCATCAGTGAAGGTGACATTCGTCTCGCACAGTCAGACAAAGAGTCGATCATTCTCGGGTTCAATGTGGGACTGGACGCGCGCGCCCGCATTGCCAATGAAACAGTGGGCGCGCGCGTCGAAACATTCGACATTATCTACAAACTCACCGAATGGCTCGCCGAAGAACTCGAACGACGTCGTCCTCGTGTAGAAACTCGCGAAGTGATCGGTACGATGAAGGTCCTGAAAACATTTTCTAGTACCAAGGACCGACAAGTCATCGGCTGTCGGGTCACGAGCGGTACGATCACTGCTGGTGCCAAGGTCACCGTGATTCGTCGCGACTTCCCGCTCGCAGAGGCACGTATCATCGAGATTCAGCAAGCCAAACAAAAGGTCAAAGATGTGACCGATGGTGAGTGTGGCCTCCAGATCGAATGTAAAAATGAGATCGCGGCTGGCGATGTACTCGAAGCATTTATTATGAAAACAGTCTAATATGGAACGCAACGACAAAATCCAAGAAGCGATCCGAGAAGCAACCGCGCGGTTCATTGAACGCGAGAGCAACAAAACAGCGCTCATCACGGTGACTCGTGTCGAGCTCGCCGATCGTGGCCGCAGTGCTATGATCTACATCTCGGTCATGCCCGAGGACGGTGAAGACTCTGCGCTCAACTTCCTCAAACGCAAGCGTGCCGACATGCGCGAGGCAGTGAAAGCTCATCTGAACGTCCGAACGATCCCCTTTCTCGACGTGCAGATTGACAGTGGACAAAAAGCACTCCACACTATAGAAGCTCTGTTGAAACAATAATAATACTGACCCGGTGGCCAAGTGGTAAGGCGGTTCTCTGCAAAAGAACTATACGCGAGTTCGATTCTCGCCCGGGTCTCACTGCCCAGGTGATGGAATGGTAGACAGCGAGGACTTAAAATCCTCTGGTAGTAATACCGTGTGGGTTCGAGTCCCACCCTGGGCACCTTGAAAGAGTGTGCGAAATACGGTATTATTGGGGGCACCAGGCGCTTACGCTGGAGTGGCGGAATTGGTATACGCGCTAGTCTTAGGAACTAGTGCCGCAAGGCTTAAGGGTTCAAGTCCCTTCTCCAGCACAGTACAAGTACATAGGTATGCCTCTATAGCTCAGTTGGTAGAGCAGCTCCCTCTTAAGGAGACGGTCGTGGGTTCGAATCCCTCTGGGGGCACACTATTTCCGAGAAACCCTTTATGTACAAGGTTTTTTGCTATACCGCGTGAGCTTGACAAATACACATATATTTGCTATAATGTACTCAGAGTCATTGAAGTAGGTTAATTAGCTAAGTTATCTCGCACCGCCCTGTTGGACGACTTGGCTAATTAACAAATTTATTTTAAACAATAAAAACTACGAAAATGAAAAAGTATATGTTCTTTGTAATGATTGTAATCACTGCATCCACCCTCATGAGCTGCAACCCCAACGCCGGTGCGTTTGGTCAACCGACCTTAAACGATGTTCGCAGAATGACATTGCCACCAACGGACATTCCTCCGACGGTTATCGCCATGAACAACGTAGATATGACAACGACTGTCATGTTTGCAAACGGGACTACTGCTATTATGCAATGGGCTATCGAACCCGCATACGACGGCATCACCGGGGCACTGCTCCCCAACGGGCAAGGCAAAGCTGGTACCATCGCAATGGTAGTACCCGTAGGCAGACCATCCTACATCCAAACCAACCCTGACGGTTCAACAACCGCAGGTCCAGGTACATACAACACAGAAGTTGGTATGACCGCTGGGTCTGGAAGAGGATATGTAATGCTCTCAAGGCTTACGTATGTTAATGGAGTACTGCGTCCCACTATCCCTACCCTTGTATCAGTATCTGGATACTGGGTTAACCCTCCAGGTATTTCTACACTTGATATCTGGTTCCCCGGATATCATCGTCTCGGTGAAATTGGTTTCAACACCAACGTTCGCGGGGAAAAATGGATTAGGTAAATTACGATCAAAACACACTCAAAACCGTTTCCTTATGGAGACGGTTTTTTATTGACAAAATCTGTATATTTGTTATAATATAAGCAGACATTTAAACAACATTCTTTAAAAAATAAAAAACAAAAACATGGAAACTTATCACATTGTCATCGGTATTATACTTGCCGTTTGGTTATCAACACTGCGTATTTATGAACCACCAAGCGGAGAACTCTCTACTCTACGCTTTTTTAAGTGGAATATTATGGTGCTCGGTATCGACATTCCCGATGTCCGTATTGACCCTAAAAGATTTAATGTGCCGGGGAAAAATTTACAAATTAAGGTTGATGGAAAAAGACCAATCTATGTATTGATCTATCCATTAAACATAGCTATATTTAGCTACCGGTATAAAAAATTTAGAACACTAAAAGAAGTTGAAGAAACAGGAGCAGATTTACGCTGGGAACCACTTATCCCAAAAGATGAGAAAACTAAAAAACCAATTGCTGACAAAAACGATCCTAAAACTATCGTTTTAGCAGAATGGAAAGAGCCACGCAAAAAAACACTGTTTGTTTTAGAGCGTGAAGATGTTGTTTTTCCATTTTTAACAAAAGATGGATATAGGGGTGTTGCGTTTGGTTATATGAAATATATTACGTGGAACATGGCCGCGGCTATTTCAAATACTTATCAATTCAAAAACGACCCCGAAAAAGCAGCATTGGATAAATTCCAGAAATGGACACGCGGTGTTGATTATCTTACAAAAGTATATGGGGTAAGCTTCGACGAACTTCCTGAGGCAGACGAATTCTACCAAGATATCAACGCGGAAAATTACATTTCTGGAGCAATACTTCAAGGTATTGAGTTCACTGACTTTAAGCTAGATCCTGAATCTCAAGACCTTCTTGAGGAACAGGAAAATATTAAAAAAGCTAGTATTAAACTACAAGCAGCTACAATTACTGCAAAAGTGGTGGAAAAAGAAGGTGAAGGTTTGAAAAATAGACAAAAACAAATAGCTGATGGTGAGTCATATGCTATTACGAAAAAAGGATCTGCTGATAACACTGTTAAAATTACATTGGATAAAAGTCTCAAAGCCAACGAAACTTTACAGTATAAACAAAAGCAACAGATTGAACGTGAAAACGACGTGAAAGAGTATCGTGCAAAAAAGCAAATCGATCTCTCCAACAATAGTAAACTGCTCACCAAAATCGGTAGCCTGAAAAGGATCCCTGAAAAAACGTATGTTGAAATGCAAAAATTAAAATATGCAGGATTAGGTAAACTTACCAATCTTTCAACATTAATTTTGCACGAAGATACGAAACCAGAGAGCCCTGGTAGTACTATAGACGAGATGCTTGAAGCAAATATCGTCTCTAACCAAATTGTTCACCCATCAAAAGCAATAGCTAATGAAAAAAAGTAAGGTCTGGTATCGAAAAATATCTGAAGCCATCTCTCTTCTTTTTAAAAAAAGGAAGGGAGAAAAAAGTTCCAAAAGAGGATTATTGATGGTACTGCCGTTTATAGTGATTGCTGTTGTTCTTGTGTTTATATTTTTCATCAGCAACAAAAATACTGATGAGACTAGTAACTCTGTTACATGGCCATGGTTGATCGGTATTATTATATTAGCAATTATTATTGCTGATCTAAGAAAGCCCTCCTCATACGCACGGACATTGTTTACTGGTGATTACAGCAAATACAAGAAAGGTGCTCTGATTGCACTCGGTAGTATCATCGGCATCGTACTTGCAGCATACTTCCTACTTCGCTGGTGGGACAATCGCCCGACATCGCCAGATGCTCCGATTCAGTACGTCAGTCACTCAGTGACAACAGGCACACTGCAAACACAGCATGTCTCGACTGCATCAGAGGTCACTACGGTACCTAGAGAAAACATAAGTACCCCTGTCCCCCTAACGCTTGAGCACGAGTATACACTTGAGCCCGGCACAGAGTACGAATGGTACAACGACAGCACCAAGAAATACTTCTTACCTGTCGACTGTGGCACTGAGATGAAACTCTTTGTGTACACAGGAGATCGTTCGACTCATTACATCTATGAAGCCGAGCGTGACACGTATGGCAACGTATCGGAGGGCAAGTATGATCTAGTGACACCCAACAGAGTCCCTGCCGGGTACTTCAGGATACAGCTGTCGACTCCAGACCCAATAAAGGTCAAGTACACCGCATACCTGAAATAGTTCTTTCGAAACGCACAACGCCGCTTATCATAAGCGGCGTTTTTTTATTCGGGGATTTGGAGTTCTTGAATGGTGGGTGGATCAAACGTTTGTTGGTCGTTGGTAAACGTGCCACCCTTGATCCCAAATGTACGAGTCAGGAGCGTCATGATCCCAAACACCCCAAACATAATCACAAACCCTATCACCCCCCAGAGCATGTGCTGTCTACCCTTGGATCGCTTTTCTTCATTTCCTGCGCCGCGTATATACTCGAGTACTCCCCACATAAACAGGACGAACGCAATAATAAATGCGAACTCAATAGCAGGGTTGACTACCTTGGCGTTCAGCCGAAAGAGAAAGTCGTCGAGCGAGTCAGCGTATGCGATCCACATGAGAGATTAAATGCGTGGAACTTCGCAGCGTTGAGTGAAGGTATTGATAACAGTACCAGGAGGACATACGAGGTTTGGTGTTTGAGAGTTGTTAGTACCAAACACGTTCCCCGCGATTTTGATAATACCCCAGACTGATACTGCGACAAACAGTCCAATCAAACCGTTGAACATAACCTTGCGTTTCTCTGCAAGTTTGCCTGCATCTTTTTCCATTACATAGCGAAATACGTTGATCAGGAACCAGAGCGTCATGAGCACCATCACTACCGTGATAGCCTGTGAGAGCCATTGCATACCTTTGTTGAGCCATCCATCAACGTATGATGTATCTGGAGTACCAGTACTACCTGTCGGCCACGTTTGCGCGAGCGCGAGCACTGGAACAGCGAGTGCCATACCAAATGCAGTGAGGCGTGACATAAGAGCGATTTTTTTCATAAATATAAATTAATTGTAACTATTACCCTACTAATAAAAGGATGCTATCAGTATACCAACTCTAGGTCCCCACTGTCTATGGCTTCTTGGGCTGGCAACCATTTTTCGTCAAGCACTCGGTCTGTAGCAGTGGTACGGTGCTGTTGTTGGTGCCGAGTATACCACCGGCGATAGAGATGATCCCCCACAGTGCGGTCATGACAAAGAGTCCGATAAGGCCGTTGATGATGAACTTCTTGCCTTCTTCTTTCTTTGTAGAGTCAGAGGCCATGATGAACTTCATCACACCCCAGAGGAAGAACAGTAGTGCTGCCGAAAAGATGAGTGGGATGATCGCGATCACGATAATGCACTTGAGCCAGATGAGTATGTCAAGTATTGAGTCAAACTTGATCGAGCTACACTGCTTGAGCTCAGATGAGCTCGCTTGTGGTGCAGCTACGGTAGTGGCCGTACTTGGATTTACAGCGGGGGCTATAGGTGAAGTACCAAAGGTGCCGCTACTGACGACGGTACCCACCTGAAACACATTGCCTCCACTTGTCGATGTAGATCCAGCTCCAGATGTCGATGGGCTCAATACTGTAGTGACTGCACATCCAGGGATCTGTTGCGACGCGATACCGTTGCCCGTGATGACCGGATAGTACAATGTACCCGAAGTAAGTCCGGTAAACGTGTATGTCGCCCCCACAATGTTGGAGGGTGTAGGTGCCTGCACGAGAGTCACCGAGCTCGGTGCATACTGTGTAGCATTGGTAGTGTAGAGACTAACTGAGCTCCCCTCGATACTACCATCGCTCGGCATGACCGTGATCGATGCGGTGTCAAACGTCGCATTTTTCGCACTACAGGCATAGGTCGCAGCAGATACGCTCTGCGGAGAGAGTAAGATGAGAGCGAGGATAGTAGCAAAGAGAGTGTATTTCATAGTTATTTCACGAGGGTGTTAACAGTGCCAATAATAGCGTTGGTGATCGCCCATGCGCCGAGGATCAAAAGTGTACCAATAATAGTATACAGAAATGTTTTCTTGGCCTTGCCGAGCTTGTCTGGGTTGCCCTGTGCAAGGATGAACTGCAATCCTGACCAAATAAAGAACACGACGATAAATGGGATCGCGATGCGTATGAGCGCATTGACGAAATACTTGATCGCGTCTTGGATCGTGTTTACCTTGAGTGGGTTTTCGAGACGGACTGACAACAGCGTCGTGTTGTTCGCGGGCATACCGCTACCCGCTGTGCCACTAGATGGGGTAAATGTCGTCCCTGTCGTACCCGCAGTCGCGGTGCCAGATGTGCCAGACCCTGCAGTAGCCGTACCCGACGTACTTGTACTCGTTGCACTACCGGTGATACTAAACTCGGTCATTGCGTTGTACGGTCTACCATCAGTACCAGTAGAGAACACGTGTGCAGTGTATGCACCTACTGCAAGCCCAGTCCTTACGCATGGGTTTGCGAGAACTCCCGCAGGGAAACTCTGATTGGGACATACTGCCACCGATTGCCCAGACCTGCGTATTTCGATCCAGCCTGTAGTACTGACTGGTATGAGAGATGTCGCATATATGGTCACCTGTCCACCAGGCTGTTGTGTAGTCGACATACGAAATGCCGCGTCATTGCTCGTAGAAGTATTGGTAGATGGTGGTAGTGGTGTAGAAGAAGTTGGTGTCGTAGGTGCTGGAGTACCACCAACGGCTTTTGTATTGAATGTACATTTCACAATGTCTTCGTAAAAAGACCCTCCGACCTGAGTCGTGACCTTACCTTTGTACGCTGTCGAAGGTGTCAGATCGTTGAAATACATCTCTGCCCTATCCCCAGATGGAGCATTGGTTCTTGTAAATGGTTGTTGTGAGAGACTTCCGGTCATATCACTAACTGGAACAATTCTGACATCACGATTTCCGATACCTGCTCCTGTGACGACCAAGGCTACATCAGTAGTAGTCGGTGTCGGCGGTACACAAACAAAGTCATTTGCTGCCAGAGCGCTCTGTGGTGCCCAGATGAGAGCGATGATAGCAACAAGGAATGTGTATTTCATACTACAGTAGTATACCGCTACTTTCCGAGTAATTCTACTCCGCTTTGCTTGAACTGATCGTTGAGTAGTGTGTTCATGATGGTGCGCACTATCAACCATGCACAGAGTATGAGTATCATACCGCCGATGAAGTATCCGAGCATGCGCTTGAGGTTGGCGATTTTCGCGGAGTTGCCCTGCGCTGCGATATATTTGTACCCTGCGTACATGATCATGATCACAAAGATCGGGATCAAGAGCACCTTGAAGAAGAATGCAATGATGTTGTTCAGTAGTCGGAACACGTCGTTGAGCGTGCATTTGTTGGTACACGGTATCACACTCGCAGGTGTACCATCTGCGTTGTACGCGAGGTCATCCCCTTTTTCTATCGTTACCCCTTTGGCAAAACATGCAGGGTCGGGCTCAAACTCGAGCGTGCCATAGCGATCGGCTTTGCGATCACCGTTGTTGGTACCGTAGCCATAGTCCTTACCATCACCTATTTGGTTGTCCCTGCCATCTGTACACTCATCGCCCCCAGCAGAAGGTGCAGGGGTGGTTGGTACTGTTGGTGGTGTACTAGGTGCTTGTGTAGGAGGTGTAGTAGTTGTAGGCACAGGAACAGGTGGCGCTGTGACACATACACCATTTACAAGTATTTTGGGCGGTGAGCACAACACAGTACCTTGTTGTGTGTACATTGTGATTTTTTTCACAATCAGTGCCGGGTTATACAATCCTTGTTCTTGAAACTCAATACTATACCCAGTCACAGGATTGAGGTTGGTAATAGTCACATCTCGAGATTGTCCTCCTACAATAGGGCCAATACTACTACTATTGTCAGGTCTGTTAGTTGTCGTATTTACCGCATACAACACACCATTCAAAACACTGTACGGAGAACCAAATGCGTCCGTACCTGCCCGACCATTGTTTTTGACTGTCACCGTGACTGAGTTGCCCGCAACACTTTTTGCGGTAAGCGTCACATCTACTGCAGCATGCACGGTCCCTGCGGTACCAAACATACATAGTATAAAAAGTGTGTAAATAAATGTTTTCATCATAATGCAGATTGTAGCTTGCGTACCCCCTCAAACAATGCTCCTTGTGGTTCACTCTTGCCACTTTGTACATCTGTGATCATTGACTGAAATGTCGCGGTAGTGGTTGCTGGGTTGGGGTCGGCCCAGCCAAATGCAGAGAGTGCAGCAGTAAAAAATGTCGAAACGTATGGGTTTGCTTGTTGGATCAGGAGCAAATCACGTCGCACAGGCGCAAGGGAGAGTGTTTTGGATAATGCATCAATGCCGTTGGCGCTACTGATTGTCCCCATAGCTGCATATGCGGCGGTAAAGTTAGGGGCATTTTTCATAATACCGATCGCAGTGAACGACCCAAACGTGATCGGCCGTGCTCCTACTCCGGTTTGGAACAGTTCTGACACATCGAAGTTGAGGTTGGGGTTTTGCGCTTGGATAGTAAACAACTCGCTCGCTCGTCCGATATAAAATGCGCTTTTGCCAGCAATAAACTGCGTCAAACTACTCGGGAAGCCATTGTTCCATGAGTAGTTGCTGCTCGTAGGGTTGGCAAAGCTCGTGTAGAACTCGAGTGCTTGTGCGGTCGGTGCACTCTCGGCTCCCGCAGGAGTCATACCAAGCACGACCATACTACTATCAGTCGACGAGTTGTATGCGACGATATTGTTGCCGGTTTGTAAAAACAATGCCGAAAGTATGTCTCGTGCATGAGCAACGTTGGTGGCACCACCGAGCGCTATAGTCGACTGCGTGATAGTCCCTCTCGTATCACGAATAGTCAATAATGGTATGACGCGCTGCAGGTCTGACCACGTTTTAGGAGGAATGACGAAGTTCTTGGTAGCAAGAATATCTTTGTTGTAGTAGACGACGAGTGGGTCCACGACTAGCGGCATCGCGATGATCCCGTCTCTGCGCAAGAAAAGCTGTGCACCTTCGATATGCGTGTCGCGATAGAGACGCTCGCTATATGCGGCATACGGTATCGTATAGAGTTTACTCTTGAGTCGCTCGGTGAGTTCTGAGGGAAACAATATCAGGTCGGGAGCTTCTCCATTTGCAAGCGCAACGATCATATCTTGCTCAAGTGTATCGACGTCGCGCTCTATATATCTGATCGCGTAGTCAGCACCTGCAGCCGCCACCGCCCCATCGACATACTGCTGCATGAGTACCTGTGGTGCAGTACCCCACATAGTTACGGTGCCGGCAGGAGTAGCAGCAGCTTGCTTGGACCCGATCGGTACGAGTCCCGAAAATACCATAACTGCGCCTACAAAGACAACAGCAAAAATAATGAGAAGGATTGTTTGAAATGATGATTTCATTCCGATAGATGATTAGCTCTTGAAAAGTATAGCATAGTGATGATCTCCTCCTGGTAGTTTGTCAGTGAGCTCGGTAAATCCGACACGCGCAGCCAGTGCGCGCACCATGTCTTTGCTCACCACAGACTGCGGTTGTGGCCCTAGTCCCCCAAACGACTCTGACCAGTCGACCACCAGTATGCGCCCACCCGGCTTGATGACACGTGCGATTTCTTTGAAGCATCCTTCTTTATCTTCTAGACTAAACAATGCATTTGATAGGATGATAAAATCTGCAGCATCATCTGCGAGCTTACTGCCCCCCGCGACTTCGATATCTCCCCAGAGTACGTGGAGATTTTTCTTGTTGGTTTCGGTAGCTTCACGGGTCAGTCGTGTGACCATGTCGCGGTTGATCTCTATCGCAAACACATTGCCTTGGGGTACATACCCCAGTGCTGCCTTGGCTACAAAACCAGACCCCGCACCAAAGTCAGCGACAGTATCGGTGACTTGAAGGTTGCATTGCGCAAGTATGGCAACAGGATCCATGAACATATATATAGTATAGCAATGAAGCGAGCAGAGAAGAAGTATTTATGAAGAACTGTTTGAGCGAAGCGAGTTTTCGGAATAAATACTTCTTCTGTGTGAGCGTTGCATGTGTTACAAAAGCACGAAAATTTCTTGCTAGAAATTTTCGTGCTTTTTTCGAATTGTATTCTCTTTTTTCTTACAAGCACGTAACAGACGCGAGTGTATCGCCTGCGCGAAGCTTCATGATAGTGACACCTTGCGTCTGACGTCCTGATGAAGGAATAGTTGCGAGGTCTACACGAATGACTTGCCCCTTTTTACTCATTGCAACGAGCTCCCCCTCACTGACCACCATCGCTACCATGAGTGCACCGGTCTTTGTGGTGATCTTGGTTGTCTTGATACCACTACCACCGCGCTTCTGGATCTTGTATTCACTGATCTTGGTCTTTTTACCAATACCATTGGCACCGAGCGTGAGCATGTAGACTCCTTCTTCGGTTGCGACAACATTTGCTCCTACGATTGTATCGTTTTTGCCGAGCTTCATCGCGCGTACACCACCTGCAGTGCGCCCCATTTCGCGTACGTCATTTTCTGCAAATCGGATTGATTGACCCTGAGATGAAGCAAGGATAACACTTTGCCCTTTCTGCACACGGAGTGCCGTCTGGAGTTCATCTTTGTCTTCGAGACGGATCGAGATGATGCCACTGCGACGCACATCCTTGAAGCTGTCGTATGACATTTTCTTGGCGACACCATTTTTCGTAATCAAAAACAGTGATGCTTTTTCTTCTTTTGTTTTCTTGGGTACTGCAAGTACGGAGGTGACGCGTTCGTCAGATCCAAGTGATAGGAAGTTCATAATACTCTTGCCTTTGGTAGCACGCTTGCCTTCGGGGATATCATACATTTTGATCTGGTACGCCTTGCCTTTGTTCGTAAAGAAAAGCAGGTCTGAGTGTGTGTCAGTCGTCAGGAGTGTTGTGACGAAGTCTTCTTCTTTGGTTTCGAGGTCGATCACGCCGACACCACCACGCTTCTGGATCTTGTATTCACTCGGATCGGTGCGCTTCACATAGCCACCAGAAGTGAGCACAAGTACTGACTCTTTTTCAGGGATCAGGTCTTCGTCACTGATCATCTTGGTACCACCCGATATCACCGTCGTGCGACGTTCATCGCCATACTTATCCTTGATCTCTCGGAACTCATCTGCCATGACCTTAAATATTTTCTTGGTACTCGCGAGCAATGCTTGCAGCTCCGCGATCAGATCCTGCTTTTCTTTGAGCTCGGTTTCTACAGCCTTACGTTCGAGACCAGCGAGCTTTTGCAAACGCATTTCGAGAATAGCGTCTGCTTGCAAGTCTGAGAACTTGAACTCTTTCATAAGGTTCACCTTGGCGACCGCAGCGTCCTTGGATCCACGAATGAGAGTGATGATACGATCGATATGATCGAGTGCTTTCTTGAGACCGAGCAAGATATGTTCACGGTCTTGAGCTTTTTTGAGATCAAATGCGGTGCGTCGACGAATCACCGTTTCTCGATGACCGATAAATGCGGTGAGGATGGACTTGATCGAGAGTGTCTCAGGTGTTCCATCGACAAGCGCCACCATGTTGTAGTGAAATGTTTGTTCGAGCTGAGTGTGTTTATATAAATAGTTGAGGATTTTTTGTGGATTGATCCCAGACTTGAGAGTAATGACAACACGCATGTCGGCTGCTGAGTGATCTTCGAGTCCTTTGATACCTTCGAGTTTCTTTTCTTGGACAAGTGTTGCTATCGACTCGACAAAGTTTGATCTGATGACTTGATACGGCAATGAAGTGACAGTGATCGTATATACACCATTTTTCGTTTCAGCGATTTCTGCTTCTCCACGGCACACCACTCCTCCACGCCCTGTCGCAAATGCATGTGCAATATCAGCTTTGTTAAATGCGAGCCCCCCTGTTGGGAAATCGGGACCTGTAATAATACCAGCGAGATCTTCGTTACTCACGTCATCGTTCTCTACCATGTACAGACATGCATCCATCACTTCACCCAAGTTGTGCGGAGCAATGTTGGTCGCCATACCCACCGCAATACCGAGCGTACCGTTGAGCAAGAGACTTGGTACTGCAGTCGGCATAACAGACGGCTCCATGAGTGTTGCGTCATAGTTGGGACGATAGTCAATCGTATCTTTTTCTATATCTCTGATCAGTTCCATCGCGATCTTGCTCATGCGCGCCTCCGTATAACGCATCGCTGCGGCGTTGTCCCCGTCGATCGAACCAAAGTTTCCTTGCCCTTTCACGAGTGGGTATCGGTACGCGAAGTCTTGCGCCATTTTCACCATCGCGTCATAGACCGACTGATCACCGTGTGGGTGGTATTTACCGAGCACGTCACCGACAATCAATGCGCTTTTACGAAACTTGGCACTTGCAACGAGGCCGTTTTTGTACATTGCAAAGAGGATGCGGCGGTGCACCGGTTTGAGTCCGTCGCGCACGTCAGGGAGTGCTCGATCAGTGATCACTGACATCGCATAGTCAATGAAGCTCGTGCGCATTTCGGTGACGATGTTGACCGGGAGAATACTTTGCCGCTCTACTGGAGTCGGTTCTGGGATGGATTGAGATGCCTTTTTCGCCATAAATACAGGTGGTTAGAGACCTCTAGTATACCTTAGTTTCGATCAAAAATCGACTGTCCCTGCTCGAGTAATGTGGTGTAAAATGTGTTGAGTTTAGAGCCAGATTCATTGGTCTGGGTATCCTTGCGAGTGTACGTATATATAAAAAGGAGTATGAGCACGATAGCGACCCCTGCGGTGACGAGGAGGGCGATCTTCTTGCGGACGTGATGTGGGTGCTGCTGCAACAATGCCATATATTAGCCCTGAGACTCGAGCACGATCACGTGCCCCTGTTTGCCGTCGAGGTCGCGACGCTTGAGCGTTGCCTTGTCTTGCACTTCTGCTTTGTCTTGTCCTGCTTCTTTGAGGAACCGCTTGAGTGAGTCAGCATCGTAGTCCATAGGTATGATCACATTGGGCTCAAACGATGTTGCGGTCTTGTACGCAACACTCGGATCTGCACCAATAGAGACAAACACCATATCTGCTTGCCCAGCTATCTCTTTGGCTTCTGCAGACATAGCCTTCTCGTCGTACACACTACCGAGAAATGCTACCTTGATCCCATCGAGTTCAAAACCATAGACAGTGTTGATGCGTTCCACCTTACCCATCGTGACCGTACTCGGTGCACCAGCAAAGAACAGTTCGTGTACTTCGTAGCTCCCCGCACTGTCGATCACAAATGGTGCCTTGTCACCGAGAGATACTGTCTCTGGGTCATTGCCTTCCTCTATATTAGTCGTGATCAGTGCGATGTCAGCGCCAAAGCGTGAAGGTTTCAACGCCTTGGATGGTGGATTGGTCGCAATGGTCAGGTCACCAAGAGTGAGCTTGAAATACTGTCGTCCGTAGTGTGTGATAATCATGAGCCTATACTAACAAAAAATGGGTAATAAAAAAAGCACACTTAAGTGTGCAATTTTTTCTTCACTGATTTGAACCACAATATGATCTCCCTGACGATAATAATACCCCATGATAGAAAACCTATGGAACATACTATTACCGCACCCCACGCAATGGGGTATTGTTTTACCAACTCAGCGATAGTAGGGATATTAGCCTGGGGGTTATTCATCCCTATAGCAAATGCTATCCATAAAAATAATGGTGGTAAAACGGTTGCAAATAGTGCAAATACATAGAACGGGCTCCATCTATTGTATTGTTTCCAATACTCGTGTTGTTTAGTACTCATATTCTCAATATTTTTTAAAACAATAGTACATTATTTAATATATGTCAATACTACCCATTTTCCCTCCTAAATGCTAGTATTTCCCTACTCGCAAGAGTTAATAACAAACCTATTAGGAATAACCTCACCTAGGCTCGAAATGCTAGATGAAATCTTGGTAGGCAGTTCGGGAGCCACGAAACATCGGCTCACCGGATCGCCGCCTCTGCGGCGCATTTTTTATAAATTTATGGCAAAGAAAAAAGAAACAGAACTAGAACAAATGCAACCCCAAGCAATCGTCTCTGACGTCGTTGTACCAGTCGAAGACACTGGCCCACACCGACCACGTCTCGACGAGCTCGTAGAAGGACCAGTGATTGCTGTTGAAAAGGCGGCGATATACATCGATCTCACTCCATACGGCACTGGTATCATCTACGGTCGCGAGTACATCGCGGCACGTGACTTGATCAAGAAAACCAACGTCGGTGACGTGATCAAGGCCAAGGTAGTCGACGCAGAAAACGAGGACGGATACGTTGAGCTTTCATTGAAAGAAGCAAAGGCTGCACTCCTGTGGAGCGAAGCTGAAGCTGCGATCAAGGACAAGACGATATTTGAACTTACGATCAAGGATGCCAACAAAGGTGGTCTCATCATTGACTGGCAAGGTGTGTCAGGATTTCTCCCCGCATCTCAGCTCAAGCCCGAGCACTACCCACGCGTGGAGGACTCTGACAAAGACAAGATCATGCGTGAGCTCAAGAAGCTCGCTGGTACCAAGCTCGCGGTGATGATGATCTCTGCGAATCCCAAGGATGGCAAAATCATTTTCTCTGAAAAGGATGGCAACACCGAAGAACGTCAGGAAGTCGTGTCCAAGTACTCAGTCGGTGACGAACTCGACTGTGAGGTCACTGGTATTGTCGACTTTGGTGTATTCTTGAAGATCGAAGAAGGTCTCGAAGGACTCGTGCACATCTCTGAACTCGACTGGGGACTCGTCGAAGACCCACGCAGTATGTTCAAGCTCAAGGACAAGGTGAAGGCCAAGATCATCGATATCAAAGAAGGCAAGATCTCACTCTCGATCAAAGCACTCAAAGACAACCCATGGAAAACATTTGAAGGCACACTCAAAAAGGGTGACACCGTCAAAGGTGTGGTCATCAAGTACAACAAACATGGTGCACTCGTCTCTATCAAGGAAGGTGTCGCGGGTCTCGTTCACCAGTCTACATTTGGCGGCGACGACAAGCTCCGCGCCGAACTCCAGCTAGGCCGAACCTACGCATTTACCGTTACCCTCTTTGAACCCAAGGAACAGCGTATGACGCTCGTCTACGGCGAACCAAAGGAAGAAAAGAAAGAAGAATAATTTCCGAAATAAAAAATCCCGATCACGTCGGGATTTTTTATTAGTTAATTAAACTCGTTCGTCACTTCATCAAAACTTTTCCCATTCTTTAATGCTTCGATGATGTTGATCGCTCTTTTGATCCCCTGCTCGCGAAGTTCGTACTCCATCGGTGCGAAGTCTGAGAGTAAGTATTTCTCAAATCCGTCCGGTGGAGCAATACGTGGAAGCAACTCTTCGTGTACTGGTCGCACACCGACACGAATACGTGCAAACGCTGTCGTACCGAGATGATCGATGATGGACTGCACGCCATTGTGTCCACCAGCGCCACGGTCAAACGAGCACTTCACGGTGCCGATGTTGATATCGATGTCGTCGTACACCACCACTAGTTCTCCTTCTTTGAATGCCTTGGCAGACTTGCCCGAGTCGTTCATAAATGTCTGTGGCTTGACCAGCTCACACTCTGCACCAAAGGAAGCCTTTTCTGAAAAGGTGTATTTGTCATCTTTGAATGAAAGTCCGTGTATACGCGCGATCTGATCGAGCACCTGGAAACCTACATTGTGCCTATTTTTTTCGTATTTCTGACCTGGGTTACCCAGACCGATAAGGATATACATATGGGTTCATTAAACTACAAAAACGTCGTATTGTCTCGCGTGTTGTTTGCGATGACAAAATCGTCTATACTTACGCAAGTTTATGGATGACATCACCCCAGTACCGGTACCGAGCACTCGTAGCCGTTTTCTTGTCTTTATTGAAAATGTTCTCTATATCGCGGCAGCCATAGGACTTGCACTCTTGATCCAAGCATTTGTCGTGCGACCATTCATTGTCTCTGGCAATTCGATGGACCCCAATATCAAAAATGGGCAGTACCTCATCATTGATGAAATGACGTATCGTTTCCGTGAACCAGAACGTGGAGAAGTCATTGTCTTCAAGTCACCTCCAGAGCCTACCAAATACTACATCAAGCGCATCATCGGAGTACCTGGCGACAGGATTGAAATTGAGGGTACGCAAGTAACAATCACAAACGATACGTACCCAGAAGGTCTCGTACTACAAGAACCGTTTATTTCTCATACCAGCAAAGACTCCCTCACCCTTACGGTACCCTCCGGGCAATATTTCGTCATGGGAGACAACCGAAGCGGCAGTTACGACTCTCGCTCATGGGGTGGCCTGCCCAAAGAAAATATTCGTGGCAGAGCGCTCGTGCGACTGTTGCCATTGAGCACTATTGATTATCTACCTGCAGACACTACGTATGAATAACAAAGACATCAAAAAACCTCGTCAAGATCTCGCAAGCCCCAAAGGTATGCGCGACATCATCGGAGACGACTACTACAAGTTCCAGGGCCTCTTTGAGAAAGCCCAAGAAGTCGCGGTCTACTACGGATTTACTCCGATAGAAACGCCGATCCTCGAACACGAAGAAGTGTTCACAACTGCAGTAGGTGTCGGTACCGATATTGTCGACAAAGAGATGTATACATTGAGAACCAAGGGTGGCGACCACCTCGCGATGCGCCCCGAGCAAACTGCGGGTCTCATGCGTGCATACATAGAGCACGGTATGCAAAGTGTGCCGCAGCCGGTACTCCTGTATCACTCTGGCCCCGTCTTTCGTCATGACAAACCACAAAAGGGTCGCTATCGACAGTTCTACCAGTTTGACCTCGATGCGATCGGTAGTGAGAAAAGTATCGTCGACGCACTCGTGATCAAGACTATCTATACCATTCTCGAAGAAGCTGGTGCCAAGAACCTCTTTGTGACGATCAACTCGATCGGCGACAAAGACTCTCGACCTATATACCTCCGTGAACTGACTGCATACTACAAGAAACACATCGACAAGCTCGCGCCGCTGGATCGTGAACGACTCAAGACAAATCCGCTGCGTATCCTCGACTCCAAAGAACCTGCAACTATCGAGGTCAACGTCGGCGCACCCGACTCGATCGGCTACCTCAGCGCATCTGGCAAACGCCACTTCAAAGAAGTGCTCGAATGTCTCGACCAAATGAATATCCCCTACCAGATCGACAAGAACCTCGTCCGTGGACTCTCGTACTACACGCACACAGTGTTTGAGATCATTGAGACAGCAGAAGACGGTACAAAAATGACGATAGCAGGTGGTGGCCGCTACGACTACCTCGGTCGCCAGCTCGGCGCCAAGAAAGACGTACCCGCGATGGGTGGATCGATCGGTATGGATCGTATTGTAGAGCGTCCATGGTTCCGCGACCTCACACCGCGCATCATGAAGAAGCCCAAAGTCTACTTCATCCAAGTCGGTGTCGAGGCCAAGCTCAAGAGCCTCAACGTAGTAGAAATCCTACGCAAGGCACACATCCCGATCATGCAGTCCCTCTCCAAGGACAGCCTTGGTGCGCAGCTCGCCATCGCTGAGAAAAGTGGTACTCCATACGTCATGATATTTGGCCAAATGGAAGCAGTACACGACACCGTGATCGTCCGCAACATGGAAACTCGTAGCCAAGAAACAGTACCGATCGCAGAGCTCGCTAGCTACATCAAACATCTCAAGTAAGCTATGACTGACATTGTCCAAGAACCCACTCCAGTACTCCGCCAAGTTGCTGCACCTCTGTCAGTAACAGAGATCAAGAGTGCTCGTATAAAAAAAATAATCAACGATATGAAAACCGCGCTCGCAGGTGAGGACGACGGCGTGGCTATTGCAGCACCACAGATCGGACACAGCGTACGGATATTTGTCGTGGCAAAAAAAGCATCCAAGCTCTTTGCAGACGATGCGGTATTTATCAACCCAGAGATCATTCGCATGGGCAAAAAGAAACAAGAACTCTCTGAGGGGTGTCTGTCAGTGCGCTGGAAGTACGGACTCGTGAAGCGTTCACTCTCTGCCACTGTGCGTGCGTACAATGAGCAAGGTCACGAGTTTGTACTCTCTGGTCGCGGTCTCCTTGCGCAAATATTTCAACATGAGATCGATCACTTGAACGGTGTGTTGTTTATCGACAAGGCAACTGCGGTACAAGATTTACCCCCAGAAAAATAAAATCCCTTTCATGACTGAAAGGGATTGTTTTTAGTGAGTATATCGTTATTGAGATATCTCAATTGTTTTCTGTTCACCACGATAGTGGTATCTGATAATAATCAGATCAGACAATACGAGCCTGGTTACCGTCAGATTTTTTACCTCCGGAGCCAGCGCATAATGCTCCACACGTACACAAACAGGGTGTGTTGTAGTGCCATTGGTCGGCAGACTTTTTGTTTCTACTCTTATATGGTTTCTAAACGGATTCGCAAAATATTCTCTTATCGTTATACTGTACTGCAGACCGCCCATAGAGTGAACAAATTTTTGTTCAACACCGGCGTTTTGATATATCTGCAACTGGAAATTATTTTCCATTGAAACAGAAGTAGGTCCGCTGTTTGATACGGTTACTGTTTCAGTTTGTATTGTTTGAGCAAAAGAATTATTTACAAAGAAACTAATGGTTGCAATTGCAAGAAAAAGTACTTTTTTCATCGTTTTGATTTTTTATTATGAAAGAATGGTTGTAAGTATATAATAGCATATTTATATAATTTTGTCAATATGCTACAATACCCCTATGAACATAGCCTTTTTTGGTACACCGGCATTTACGACTGACTTCCTCGATACACTTGTCGCAGCTGGATATTCCCCTTCTCTGGTTGTCACTGCCCCAGATCGTCCTGTAGGACGTGGTATGGCCATGACCGCCCCAGAACCCAAGGTATGGGCACAAGAACATAGTGTGAAATGCTTGCAGCCCGAGAAACTCGATGATGTATTTTTTGCAGAACTTTCTCAAACTGATTGGGACTTATTTGTTGTTGTCGCCTATGGAAAAATAATCCCGGAACGTGTGATCAATTTAGCAAAATTTGGAACGATTAATGTACACTATTCCCTATTGCCAAAGTACCGGGGTGCGACTCCGACTGAGTCAGCTATTCTCAACGGTGATACTGTCACTGGTGTCACTATTCAACAAATGGTGTACAAGCTCGATGCGGGAGACATTCTTGCTACCAAAGAAGTTGCGATAGACCCGACCGATACCACACTCACCCTTCGCGCAAAGCTTAACCAAGAAGCACTGACACTGCTCCCTGAAACAATTACAAAAATATTTGAACGCACCATCACTCCTATGCCGCAAGACGAATCACTTGTGACAACGTGTGGCAAGTTCACCAAAGAAATGGGTGAACTCGACCTCACTGCTCGTGGCATCATCAACGACCGCAAGTATCGTGCGTACACCGGCTCCATCGGCACGTACTTTTTCGACAACGGTGTCCGCGTGAAAATAACAAACGCCCACCTCGAGGGTGAGCAGTTTGTTATCGATGAAATTATTCCTGAGAACGGAAAACGGATGCCGTACTGGGTTTATAAAAGTTAGGAACGAAATCCTCGCAACATATTCTTCACTTTTTGTGCACCACGACGAAACAGTGTGGTCTTTTTATCTTTGGCACTGGTGAGCTCTCGCACTATTTCTGTACGCACATCATCGATCGCTTCGTACATGTCTGACTTGGCAGATGAGGCATGGTATTGCTTGCCCAATGGTGTGGTCACGTGCACCTTTGCTTCAAAGACATCGCCTTTGTGATGATGCTCAGTCGTCTTGCCTATCTCAACAACAACGACTGGTTCTCCAGTACTAAATTTGCCTAATCCACCCAAGCGCTTTTCGATGTATTCTTTGAGCGCAGGGGTCACGTCCATATTTTGTGCGGTAATTGATATACTCATACTTTTAGTATATCACCTACTCGACACTGACAACCATGAGCATGTTGGTCGTCCCCGAAACACCAAACGGTACCCCGGCTGATATGATAATACGGTCTCCCTTGACTGCGACCCCTTCCCTTTTGACCAGAGTATTGACTGTTGGAATAATCTTTGCAATATATTGAAACGGTTTAATCTTGATGGGGTAACACCCGTACACGAGGAGGATTTGTCGCATGACATGCTCGTTTGGAGTGAGCGTGATGATAGGTTGCTGTGGCTTATACCGAGCAATCATCCGCGGTGTCAAACCCGACTCAGTGAGTGCGACTATGGCGGCCGCTCCGACATCTTCGGCATTGTGAACCACCGATGAACTCACTGAGTCAGCTACACTACCTGAGTGTACTTTGTGACGACGATGCGTCCCAATCTCAGCTTCTGTTCGCACGGCGATGTCACTCATCATCTGCACACTTTCGAGTGGGTATTTGCCCAGCGTTGTTTCTTCGGAGAGCATCACTGCATCTGCTCCATCAAAGATTGCATTGGCCACGTCCGAAACTTCGGCACGAGTCGGTACTGGTGTGGTGATCATAGACTCAAGCATTTGTGTCGCAACGATCACCGGCTTGCCTATATCATTACATTTTTTAATGATCTGCTTCTGAATCGATGGTACCTTTTCGGGACCAACCTCAATCGCGAGGTCCCCTCGAGCAACCATGATGATGTCAGCGGCATCAATAATCGCATCACTATGATCGACAGCCTCTTGTGTTTCAATTTTTGCAACAATCTGTGCAGTTGAATTATGTTTTTTCAAAAGCTTGCGTAGCACTCCGATATCATCTGCGGTACGGACAAATGAAAGCGCGACAAAGTCAACTCCTTGCGCAAGTCCAAATACGAGATCTTTTGTATCTTTTGCAGTGAGTGCATCGATCGACAAGTATGCGCCGGGAATGTTGACCCCTCGACGACTTTTGGTCGTACCACCGACAATCACCTTGGTATAAATGTCGCCTCCTTTAACACTGATCACTTGGAGTTTTTTCTTGCCATCATCGAGCATGAGCACCATGCCAGGTTTGATGTCAGTAGCAATATGTGGGTAGTTGAAATGCACTCGAGTGACATCTCCCACACACTCTTTTCCTGTCAAAATAAATTGTGCCCCCGCAACGAGCTCAACGGCACCATCCTTGAAATCCCCAATACGAATCTTGGGACCCGCAAGATCAAGGAGGATACCGAGTGTAAATCTTTCTTTTTTTGCGACCGCTTTGATCGTCTTGATCTTGCGCGCTTGTTCATCATAGGTACCATGGCTCATGTTGATACGTGCGACATTGACACCTGCGTGAAGTATTTTGGCAAACATTTCTTTGGTCTCAGTTGCAGGGCCGATCGTGGCGACTATTTTTGTCTTTTTGGTGAAGTGATGCATAGTGATGAGTGTAGTTGAATTCCTCTCCTGGTTCCGTAGTATAGTCCCATGGGCAAAGTATTGGCAACTATTGGCGCGCTACTCATCGTATGGGTACTCTATCCTCACCTGATCCGAGGAGAGTTTGTCGCGCCTACCGGCCTACCCCCAGGTACCTGGCTTGCCGCCCAAGCCCCCGAGTACTACTCCTACCCTGAGCAGGGCTATGGGTGGTTCCGCTTTGACTTCTGGAACAACCCTCCAGTCACCGGCCGACCCGTGTACAAAAGTGATTTTAGATTGTAGTTCTTGAAGCCAAAAGAGAAAAATGGTATAGTCTTGCCACATTCCTTTTACAGGAATTCCACATTCCCCTGTGGCGCAGCGGTAGCGCAGTCGCCTGTTAAGCGATTGGTCGTAGGTTCGAATCCTACCGGGGGAGCCATATACGAGATTGAAGCGGAATTGTCGCCAGAAATGGCGACTTTTTCGTT
>CAZSWF010000006.1:0-48132 GCA_964610995.1 uncultured Candidatus Saccharibacteria bacterium | reverse complement strand
ATCTTTGTCTTTTTCCTCTATGTGATTTATTCATTCCTCGAGACCGACTTCATGAGGGTGTACCAAGAAAGAAGCGCAGGAAGTGTGGGTAGTTTCTTTGAAACCGTCGTTTATATCGCAATCCCGATGCTCATCGTGTACTACATGATCAATCAAGGTGTGAAGCTCGCAGAAGAGTATGCGGGAGATTTTGGTAAAAGTGTCCAAGGCTTTGCACAAAAAGCGACCGGCTTTGTCGGTGGGGCAGCGATGGGGGTTGCAGGTGTTGCTGGTGGACGAGTTATTGGTGGACTCGCAACATCACTCAATAAATCAAAAGCGGGTGAGTGGCTTCGGGAAAAAGGCAAATCTACTGGCCTAGGAGGATGGGCTGCACGACGAAGTCTCAGCACTATCAACGCAACGGAGAAATCTTCGTTTGATATGCGCAAAACACAACTTGGACAAAGATTGTTTAAGGAAATGAATGTAAATCCAGACCAGAAGTCACTAAGTGCGCTTTCTGGTATGGGGCTAGGTGTAGGTACTCAAAATACTGCTGGTGGATACGTCGGACAAGTAGAGCGCATCCAAAAGAAAAACGAAGCTGAAGCGAAACTTCTCGAAAGTAAACAAAATCAAGGTGAGATCGATGCATACAACGAAAAAATAAAGAAAGAATACCAATCAAAAGTAGACACGATCATCGAAGAACAGATGAATGCAGTTCACACCAAGACAGTGGTTGATGATTGGAAGAAAAATGACCCTGATAGATATGAGGTTGAACGTCAAATAATACTTACAGACCCGGCTGTCCAGACTACCATAGATACTATTGCAAAGCCCGTAGAAAAGAAATCAGTACAAGAACGAAACGCCTCAAGAAAGGAAGCATTTGCTGAAAACTTGAAAAAAGGTGGTCTTGTTGATAACTTCCTCGGCGAAGACTCTCTCATCGGAGCTGCATTGGGCGCAAACGTACGAATGGAGGGAGGTAGAAAAGCTGCTAAAAAGATTAGTGAATCAGCAAAAATTGAAAAAGATCTCACCGAGATTAATGAAACACTTAAGAGTGGGTTCCGAGAAATTGTTGCAATGGAGACACTTAGAAACCACCCATTATGGCAAAGCTTAACCGCAGATGAACGCCAGTCGCTCATGAAGGGTGAGAAAATTAAATTTACAAATAGTGCGGGTCAAGATGTTGAAGGTGGTTTCTACGACTACGTAAAAGATAGAGACCCTGCCACTGCCAAGGCGGTCGATATTGACGTCACCACCGCAGAAAACAACAAAGACAAGAAGAAGGAAATTCTTGACCAGATCAAAGCACGCCAACAATTCAAATTTGATTTCAAAACTCTTAATACTAACATCAAGAAAGCAGAGGAAGACTATGCAATATCCCCAACTCAGGTAAACTACGAAAAGATGCTCAAACTCAAGGAAGAGCGCGTCAAACTTAAGAACGAGCAGAAGAAGTGGCAAGATCTTGATAAATATATTGAGGAGCAAAAGAAAAAGCTTGAAGGAAAAGAATAATATATGAATACTAACGAATTATTCAAAAAATTAGATGATGCATTAGACAGTCTTCCTGAAGAGATTCGATCATTTCTCTTTGACGGAGAATTTGATGCGGTTTTTGATGTATACAAAAAAAACTTTTCTGATGAAGAAACGTTTATTGGATTGAAAAATAAAACACTTGAATTTATATTAGGAGTCATACCTATGACCGATCTCAAACTTACTATTGAGCACAGTACCACAAACAAAGAACTTGTTACCACTCTTAAAAAAGACATTCAAGAAAAAATAATCAACGAATTACTACTCATCATAGAAGTCCACGCTGAAATGAACAAAGAGATACCTGATCAGGAAAAGGGTACAGCAAGCACTACCATCCTCTCTCGCCTCCAAGAATCATTTGCAAAGCCCACAAGTCTAGCACCGACCACCCGTGACCATAGTACACTCCCGGCAAGTACACCCGCCGCATCTACTCCTCGCGCGATCGATCCATATCGCGAACTGCCTGATGAAAAATAGTCGGCAGACTCCGCGTGATACTGTACAATAGATATATGCAGTTCAAGGTGCCACAGTTTATTGATATCGAAGACAAAGTGTTTGGACCGTTTACCTTCCGACAGTTTGCATATCTGGCCGGGGGAGCGGGCTTTGTATATTTGTCATTTCGTATACTGCCGACACTTGTAGCATTGTTTGTTGCACCTATCTTTGCATCTCTGGCACTTGCGCTGACCTTCTACAAGTACAATGACAAGCCGTTCATACATGTACTTGAGTCATTTATTCGCTTCTACTCTCGATCACGTCTGTACCTCTGGCGCAAACAAGACCCGGTCGCACCGAGCAAGTCTGTCCCCGAGGCATCTGCAAGCACTGCGCGTGCAGGGCTCACTGAGAGCAAGCTCAAGACACTGTCGTGGAGTCTCGACGTCATCGACCCTAAAAACCTTTCATAATATATGGCTATCATTGGCACACCCGCCCAACAATTTGTCCCTGTCAAAGAAGTCCGTGATGGCATCATGGTCATGAAAGACGGCACGCTCGCAATGGCAGTGCTCGTCTCGTCTATGAACCTCTCGCTCAAAAGTGCAGATGAACAGCAGGCGACCCTCATGCAGTTCCAAAACTTCCTCAACACGCTGGACTTCCCGATACAGATCGTGATTCAGAGTCGCCGATATGACATTCGTCCATACATCCTGACGCTCCAAAACAGACTCAAAGAGCAAGTCGAGCCACTGCTCCAGGTGCAGACGCGTGAGTACATACAGTTTATTCAGAGCTTCACCGATCAGGTGAACATCATGCGCAAGAACTTCTTTGTGGTGGTGCCATACATTCCACCGATCCTCAGTCAGCAAAAGGGTCTGGCAAAAGTCTTTTCATTCCTCAACAAGACAACACCTGGTACTGCAGATATTTCTGACTTTGAAGAACAACGCACCCAGCTCGAAGAGCGTGTCTCGGTCGTCGAACAAGGACTGACTCGGGTAGGGCTACGCGTCGCACAGCTTGGTACCGAAGAGGTGATTGAACTCTTGTACAAAACATTTAACCCTGGAGATAGTACTTCTCAAGCGAGTATGACATCATAAACACTGCGAAGTGTTGTATACTTTAGACAATGAGCCTCTTTGGATCCAAGAAAACATCTGACGCAAAATCTCTCCCGATCCTGCCGTCCAAGGTCTATGAATGGGCAACGATGGAGCTCGCGGACAAGATAGCGCCCTCTGCGATCGAGATCACTCCCAAAAGCATGCGCATCGGAGACAAAACCGTGCGTACCTTTTTCGTGATCTCATATCCACGGTACCTCACCGACAACTGGCTCACTCCGATCATCAACCTCGACAAGATATTTGACGTCGCTATCTATGTAAATCCGATCGAAACTGCCGAACTCCTCAAACACTTCCAGAAAAAAATCGCCGAAGTCGAAAGTCAGATCATGGTTCGGCAGCAAAAAGGTGTCGTCCGCGACCCGATGCTCGACACTGCATACCAAGACCTCGAGGAGCTGCGCGACTCACTCACTCAGGCACAAGAGAAAATGTTTGATATCGGACTCTATATCTCTATCTATGCCGATAATGAAAACGACCTGTTTCGTACCGAAAGCGAGATCAAAAGTATGCTCGAGAGCAAGATGATCTATATCAAACCCGCACTGTTCCAAGAAGAAGACGGGTTCAAGACCGTGACTCCGCTCGGTACCGACAAACTCAACATCACCCAGAAGCTCAACTCAGAACCTATCTCGAGTATGTTTCCGTTTGTCTCATTTGATCTCACCGGTGACACCGGGATCCTCTATGGGGTGAACCGCCACAACTCTTCACTCGTGATCTTTGATCGGTTCTCTCTCGAGAACTACAACTCCATCATCTTTGCCAAGTCTGGTGCCGGCAAAAGTTATGCCACCAAGCTCGAGATCATACGCACACTCATGTTTGATACCGACGTGATCGTGATCGACCCCGAGCGTGAGTACGAGTACCTCGCCGAAGCAGTCGGTGGGCGATACTTCAACATCTCACTCTCGTCCGACAACCACATCAACCCATTCGATCTGCCGATCCCTCGCGTCGATGAGTCTCCTGCAGACGTACTGCGCAGCAACATCATCAACCTCGTCGGACTCTTTCGTATCATGCTCGGAGGACTGAGCCCCGAAGAAGACTCGATTATCGACCGCGCGATCACCGAAACCTACTCACTCAAGGACATCACCCCCGACAGTGACTTCCGAACCATCGAGCCACCACTTCTGTCAGACTTCGAAATGGTGCTCTCTGGTATGGAAGGCACCGAAAGTATCTTGCAGCGTTTGACCAAATACACGCACGGTTCATGGTCCACCTTTATCAACCAGCCAACCAACGTCGACATCAACAAGAAGTTTGTGGTGTTCTCGGTGCGCGACATGGAAGACGACCTCAAGCCCGCTGCGATGTATATTGTGACGCACTTCATCTGGAACGCGGTGCGCAAAGAGCTCAAGAAGCGTTTGCTCGTCGTCGATGAGGCATGGTGGATGATGAAAAGTGATGACACCGCATCGTTTCTCTACTCTATCGCCAAGCGAGGCCGCAAATACTATCTTGGACTCTGTACGATCACCCAAGACGTCGGCGACTTCATGAAGAGTCCGTACGGAGTGCCGATCGTAACCAACTCATCGATCCAGCTCTTGCTCAAACAGTCTCCGTCGACGATGGATGTACTCCAAAAGACATTTAACCTCACCGATGAAGAAAAGTTTTTGTTGCTCGAGAGTGGGGTAGGAGAAGGCATATTCTTTGCAGGACTCAAGCATGTCGCGATCAAAATCATCGCCTCCTATACCGAAGACCAGATCATCACAAGCGATCCAAGTCAGGTCATATCGATACGCAACGCCAAAAAAGAATTTAGCGAGCAAAACAATACACAGTAAATGCTATACTAGAGAGCATAATGAATCGATTTTTGTTTCTCGTCTGTTGCGCACTCCTCTGTATCCATACCGTCATGTATGCACAAAATGCAGCGGTAGACGTCGCGATCACTGCAGTACCGACTAACCCCATACCAGGCGAGACAGTCACACTATCACTGACGAGCTATGGTGCCGATATTGCACAGGCTTCTATCTCATGGACATACAACGGCCGCGTATTTGCAAGTGGTATTGGGAAAACGACCGTGGCACTCGTCGCACCGGCAAGTGGAGCTACTGGGACAGTGGTCGCAAATGTCTCAAGTGCAGGACTCGACACAGGGTCTGCAGCACTCGTCTTGCGCCCCGGTAGTCTCGACATGCTCTGGGAAGCAGTAGACGCATATGTGCCACCCTTTTACAAAGGCAAAGCACTCCTGTCGGTAGGGGGAGCGGTACGAGTCACCGCGATACCAGCAGCAAGTGTGCCACGAAACCTTTCATATACATGGTCTAAAAACGGATCTGCACTCCCCGAGCTCTCTGGATACAACAAATCAAGCATTGCATTTCGTCACAACCCCCTCGACACCACGACACGTATCGGGCTCACTGCAGCCAGTGGTGCCTATGGTGCATCTGCAGAGCTCCCCATCACCATAACTGGTCCACGTGCAATCGCGTACAAGACGAGCAATGGTTTCATAGACTTCGCATATGGGTACAACGACACAGTTCCGTTTCGAGAGGCTGGTGCGATCATTCGTATCGAGCCGTACTACTTTAGTGTCGTACGCAACTCACTCGCAGATCTCTCACTCACTGCATCGATAGACGGACAAACACTCACAAGCGAAGTCCCCAACGAATTTGCACTCTCTCGCCCCGAGAGTGGGGGAGCAAGCAAGCTAGAGATAACTATCGCGACCGTCATCTACAGCTTACAAAACCTCGCAAAAACATTTACACTAGCATTCTAACTATGAAACATCTCTGGCTCATCGTCATACTGGCACTCTCTCTCATCACAACGAGTGCACATGCTGCACCACCATACCCACTCCAAGTCGATGCAACAGAGACGACTATGACCGTGACACTCTCTGGAGCGACTGAGATAGCAGGGCAAAATGTATTTGTACTCGCACAGACCGAGCAGTTCTCAACCAGTGCAGTGAGTATTAGTCAGGGTCTGGGGGGTATTGTTTCATTTATTGATGAGTACTCACTCATACCGTTTCCCGCAAACCGTGTGCGTACGGTGCGCCCAGACGGCACCGCGGTATGGAAGTTCGCTTCTCTCTCCAACAAACAGTACTACGTCCGTGTGTACAGTTACAATCCAAGTAGTCCCAATCAGATCACTCTTGTCACCGAGACCAAGACCCTCACGACTCCAGCCATACGCACCTTTGAAGCACAGTGGCCACTGAGGGTTGAGACTTCAGGGCAAATAGCAGTATTTTCAGGCAAAGTAGACACGAGCAAGTATGCAACCATGGCAGGTATCCGCATCGAGCTGCAGTACGCGAGTGTGCCATTTCCTGTGACCACACCTCCCTCTGGTGCACTCCCAGCCAATGCATACAAGGTAGACTCAACACTCACGAGAGACGGTACGCTCACCGGGGTAAGTCCAGACGGTACGTACTATTTCAAACTAGGAGGCCTCACCCCCAAGCAGCTCTACTACTTCCGCCAAGTCGTCACGATCCAAGGCGCGCTCGTCGACATCCAAGGCGACCAGTTTTATGCAGGAGAAACATACACACCCGCAGGCACCAGTGACGCTCTAGACGCCGAGAACAAGCGCACATACAACCTCCTCGCCCCATGGCCCGGACTGTCCAAACTCTACGATCCAGACCTTTGTTACCAAAAAAAATATATAGAAAAGTCTATCCCTGAAAATTCTATCTGCGATATAAATGGCTTTATTTCATTTGCATTTAGACTCATCATTAGTCTCACTGCAGTCATGCTCGTGTTGCGACTTGTATATGAAGGCTATCAGTACATGATGACAGACGTACCGTTCCTCCGCGCGAGTGCGAAAAGCAACTTCGCATCTGCACTTGTCGGACTCCTCATCGCACTCTCTGCATACGTGATCCTCAACACCATCAACCCCAAGTTGGTGAGTAACAATATTTCGATTGATCAGGTGAGTGTGGGTGTAGAAGAAGTTTGGGATCGAGCAAATGATGCAGACTTTATGGCTCGTCTTGATTCACTCAGTACAGCGGGGGTAACCGCAAATCTGCAAGACCCAACGTTTCTTGCATATCTTGCACACCAACAAGGAGCAGGTGGAGTTAAAATAATTTTAAAAGCAGCTACAACCAACACTGCTGTTCCTCAGAACATATATAAAAATATGAGTACTAATTTTAATTTACGTGATGCTCAAAAAACAATCGGTACCTCTACTTTAACTCCTATAAATTTTCTAAATTATTGGTCAATAAAAGTAGGTGCTTTCAAAAAAAATCCTCGAGGAAACATTCCTGATTTTATCAACAATCAACTCATTCGAGTTTCTCAAGAAACTGGAGTAGATCTCGTAACCCTGCAAGTAATGTGTCGTATAGAATCTGGCTGTAATAACCAAGAAGCTGTAACTGTTGTTAATAAATATGGGTATGCTGGCTTATTCCAGTTAAGTAACCAAGAACACAGGAGTAAGGTGAGTGGTAAATTTAATGGAAGAGTATGGGAAACATATAAAAAACCCGATGGTATTCTCTTGGATGCGTTTCATAATGCATACGCAGGCGCAAAATTCATGAAAGAGAACTTAAGTCAGATAAAAAAATAACCTTTTATTGTAGTACAATACTCTCATGCGCAAAGTACTTATTGTTATCGTTGGGGTAGTGATCCTCGGATCAGTCGGCTGGTATATCTATGCCAAGTCTCGTCAGACTGCACCAGGTGTGCCATCGATCACCGACTTCGGTGCATTCTTCCCGACAGGGGAGCAAAATGATCCGACCGCATTTGACGGTATCTTGAACCCGACTCTTTCTCCAGACGACACCACTATCGACGGTGACACAACACTTGCCCCATCACGCTTCAAACAACTCAGTCCACATCCAGTAGCAGGATTTACCACTTATACCACCAGTACCCAAGTCACTGTTCCCGCAGTAGACCCTAAAACAAAACCTACCGTACAAACGGTAGTCAAACACTACCTGCGATACGTCTCACGCACCAGTGGCTATGTGTATGAGATAGAAGAGGGTGGTGTACCACTACAAATCTCCAACGTATACATACCCAACATATACGAAGCGATGTTTGGCGATGGGCGATCGACGGCACTTTTGCGTTTCTTGCGACCAGACCAGCGCACTATTGCAACCTATAGTGTCCCGATCCCACCACTAAACCCGACCGGTACCCGTACGCAGAAAGAAGGCGTGTATTTCCCCGACAACATTATGCAGACTGTCGTATCTCCTGATGGTACTACAGTGGCACGACTCACTCGAGAGGCGAGTGGTTCATTGATCAGTCTCACGAGCCTTACCAATACTAAAAAAGTAGATCTACTACGCACACCGTTTAGTGAGTGGATCCTACAGTGGCCTACCGCCAAGACTTTATACCTACAAACCAAAGCAAGTGCACAGGTGCCAGGATACTTGTACAAAGTGGACACGACCGAGAAGCGCTTGCGTCGAGTACTCGGGGACATCAATGGACTCACTACACTCGTGAGCCCAAGTGGCACATACATACTCTACTCACAGCAAGGCAACAATGCATTTGTGACGCGGCTTCTCAATACAAAAACCAATACCACCACTACACTAAGTGTCGCGGTACTACCCGAGAAATGTACATGGCTTGCCAATGAAGATCTCCTCTGTGCGGGAGGTACTACTGTACCCGAGGCGGCATATCCAGACGCGTGGTACATGGGGACCGTGTCATTTACCGACGTACTGTACCGTATCTACCCATCGACTATGCTCTATGACACAGTAGCTTCTGACGGCTTTTATGATATGACGCACCTTGCAGCAGACGAGAGTACACGCACACTCTACTTTGTAGACAAGAAAACAGGACTACTCTGGGAAACCAAGTATTAGACAGTACGCGCGATTTGTTTACGGAAGTAGAGTTCTTGGAATATAGAAAACGTATTTGCTACTACCCAGTACAGCGCGACTGCAGCAGCGAGCTTGCTTGAGATAAAGATAATGATGAGCGGGAGCACATATCTAGTCTGTACAGACATGCTTTTCGCAAACTGTTGTTGAAAGCCTTTGCCATCTCCAGAGGCCATCGGTTTCGGCATGAGAGTTGCCTGGATTGCCTGAGTGACACCGGCGAGGATTGCGAGTGGGAGGTACGGTTTGGTGATATCGATCAGGCCGAGAAGTGTGTCGCGTAGCCCGTCGGTACTGAGAAATGAATAGAGATTGTCGGGCTGTATCACGCCTTTGCTAAATACAAAATACAGTGCAAAGAGGATAGGGAGCTGGATGAGCAAGTACAGACACCCGGAAAACGGGTTTATTTTTTCAGACTTGTAGAGCGCAAATGTCTCACGGGCTTCTTCTTCTTTGGACAAGCCTTTTGCCTTGATTGCAAGGAGTTTGGGTTCGAGAGCCCGCATTTTGTATTGACTGACGATACTTTTCTTGGAAAGAGGCATCAAAATGAAGCGAATAATGACAGTCACTAGTATGACCGCAAGTCCCACGTCCTGCATGGTTACATGCTGCGCGACAAATACGAGTGCGTTGTAGATCGGGTTGTAGATGAGGTTGGTCCAAAGTGTTTGCATAGAGTTTTATTGTACCCAGAGATAGAGAAATAGCAATTAGGGCAAATCTACTCCTGGTTCATTTCCTGGGTGACAACGGCCTACACGGTTCGCTGTTTTGCGTACGGCAGTGAAAAATGAGTATTTTTTAAAGCATTGGATCGAGTACTCTGAGCATGTGGGGTAGAAAATGCACGTAGCACGAGGGTAGAAAGGGAGAAATCGCAGTATACCCACACTAGGGGAAACGAGTGCTCTGTAGAGGCGTATAGACGCGATAGCGATGCTTCGTGCGGCTTTATCGAATAGCTTTACCAATGAGTTCATGGAGGAGGGTATGTACGTCACTATGGGTCATAGTATAGCTTTGTTTGGATACATACAGTACACCTTGGATCGACGGTTGAGTGAGCCCAAATGCGGTATAGATACGGCGACGGAGTTTGTTGCGTACGGTTGCCTTTTTTTCGGCTTTGGAGCTTGTGACAACTGCCAACTGAGGGTTCCCGTGTACGTATTTGAGCGTGCCGAGACGGTTGTATATGACAAAAAGTCCTTTATTTTTAAGGAATTCTTCAAATTGACGGCGAGAGAGCCGTTGACTAGACGGCAACATACTGGTGCTATACAGCTATAGAGGCTCGACCTTTGTGGCGACGAGCTTTGAGTACTTTACGACCACTTGCAGTAGCGCTTCGGACAAGAAATCCGTGACTTTTTGCTCGTTTTCGCTTGTTGGGCTGATAGGTCTGTGACATAAAAGTATGACCACTATACACAATATGTGTCGACTAATCAAGTACCACGCGCAGAGGGGTAGTATCTGGTACAATTCACACTATCCACATCTTTTGCACACTTTTCACAAGGGGGTCTAGATGCGGTATGATGATGCATACCTATGAACACTACCGAGCTTTGGAACAACTGCCTAAAAGAGATCGAATCCCAGATCACAAGTGCCAACTTCACGACCTGGTTTAAAAACACCGCAGTAACCAAAGAAGAAGACGGTATCATATTTGTGGCAGTACCCAACGAATTCGTCAAAGAGTGGATGATCACCAAGTACCACAAGCTTATTCTCAAGGCTATTGTTGGGCAGCTCGACCATATCAGGGGAGTAGAGTTCATCATAGGACAAGTCTCTACTACTACTGCAACCCCTATTGAAAAACCAGAAACACCTACCAACGAGCTCCCTCTCCAAAAACTCTATATCAACCGCGACGACAACCTCAACCCTCGCTACACCTTTGATAGTTTCATTGTTGGGCCATTCAACGAGCTCGCCTATGCTGCAGCTCAAGCAGTGGTCAAGAATCCGCAACACGCATACAACCCACTCTTCTTTTATAGTGCAAGCGGCCTAGGGAAAACTCACCTCACCCAAGCAGTAGGCAACGAGATCAAGCGTCTGTTTCCTGAGAAAAACATTCTCTATGTCACCGCAGAGAAATTCACCAACGACTATGTCGCGTCTGTGCAAAACAACCGCTCCAACAACTTCCGAGACAAATATCGCAAGTTTGACGTACTAATCATGGACGATATCCAGTTTATTTCTGGTAAAGAACAGACTCAAAACGAACTGTTTCACCTTTTCAATACACTCTACGAACAGAACAAAAACATTATCTTTTCTTCTGACAAGCACCCCAACCATATCATTGGTCTCGAAGACCGTCTCAAGACCCGTTTCAACGCTGGTATGACGATTGACATCCAAGAGCCCGACCTCGAAAGTCGTCTCGCTATTGTGAAAGAAAAGAGTAGTCACTGTATTTATCCACTCGACGACGAAGTCTTGCTCTACGTGGCATCAGTAGTCACCGGTAGTATCCGTGAGATAGAAGGAGTGCTCAACATCATCAACATGCATGCCGAAGTAAAGAAGCGACCCGTGACTGCCGCTGAAGTAAAAGTATTGATCAAACACAGCGTGAAGCCTAAGAAAATAGTCTCTATCGATACCGTCGTCAAACGTGTTTCTGAGTACTACAACCTCGACGAACAGTCGATCTATGAGAAAACTCGTCGCAAAGAGATAGTACACGCACGACAGGTGATCATGTTTATGCTTCGAGAAGACTTTAATGAGAGTTATCCATCTATTGGAGCAAAACTTGGCGGCAAAGACCATACTACTGTCATTCACTCCTACGAAAAGATAAAAGGGGAACTCCAACGAGACCCACAACTTATGAAACAACTAGAAGATATTCGCATCATGTTTAAATGATGTGGATAACCAACGGACAAGGTCTGTATAGATGGTGTATATTGTGATCATATATTTTTTATATCTTCATCTATTAGAACACTATACACAGTACTGTTTCAGAAATAATCTTTTATTAGCAACATTTTTTGTGTACTATCCACAATCCACACTATATAGTAAGGGCTTATGAAAATAACTTGTACAGTAGAAAAATTAAAAAATGCAGTCAGCCTTGCGGATAAAATGACAGGGAAACACCTCACGCTTCCTATACTTCACTCTATCCTCCTCCAAGCACAGGGTAAAAGTGTGATCATCCGATCTACCAACCTCGCAGTAGGTATAGAGATAGAGATCCCTGCAACAGTCGAACAAGAAGGTATAGTGGTCATAAAGGGTGATATAGTCGCCAATGTCTGTAGTGCACTCTCACCTTCATCTGAGGTTACACTGACCCTCCAACACGACAACCTCACTATCTCTTCACAAAAAACAACAACAGTCATCAAATCTCTACCACCCGAAGAATTCCCTGCGCTCCCTGTTGTAGAAGGGGATTCATTTAGTATAAAAACAACTGTACTCCAAGAAGGAATAAAAGCTGTCGCATTTGCCGCTGCAGTGAGTGAGATCAAGCCAGAGATAGCGAGTGTATATATGTTTAGCGAACAACATATGCTCTATATGGTTGCGACAGACTCATTCCGACTCGCTGAGAAAAAGATCCCACTCAAAGGTATTCCTGAAATCTCAAAAATACTTATTCCGTACAAAAATATCCAAGAACTCCTCCGTACCCTCGAAGTCTGTGGAGAGACAGTAGATGTGTCGTATACACGCAATCAGATAGCTATCAGAAGTGATCGTATATATTTCACATCACGATTGATCGATGGAGGATTTCCGCCATATCACCTCATTATTCCCAAAGAAGAAACCACAAAAGTTGTTGTACTCAAACAAGACCTTCTCAACACCTTGAAATTATCAACTATTTTTGCAGACAAATTTTTCCAAGTATCATTTACCGTCAATCCAACCCAAAAGCAAATATCTATTAGTTCCAAGAACTCAGATGTAGGATCATCAGTTTCACTCGTAGACTCAGTGATCCAGGGTGCAGAGATAGAAGTAGTGTGCAACCTCAAATACTTTTTAGATGTATTTCAAGCACTCTCAGGGGATAGTGTGTCACTTTCGTTTACGGCACCGAACAAACCTATTGTTGTAAAGAGTGTATCCGACACTAGTTTCTTGTATCTCTTGATGCCAACCAATCGCTAATATGTTGTTCCAAAAGATACTCGATGGCCTCAAAGAAAAGATAGACACCAACAACGCCTATAAAAAAGTGGTACATAATGCTATCACAGAGGTATTGGGTACGAGTATCACTGACGACATGATAATTTCTCTCAAAGAAGGGGTACTCACACTCAGACTCCCTCCCACACTCTCTATGCTCGCCAAGCTTAAAAAAGCAGCGCTCATACAAGCACTGCGTGATCGAGAATTACCAGTGGTAGATGTTAGATAAGGGTAAATGTTTTTTCAGTAGAACTCTTGAGATAGAGAGAGTTGGTACCGGTTGCTTTGAGTGTATATGTACCTACACCATACCCATATTCTGTCGGTGTAAATCGAAATCGAAATGGGGATGAGAGTGTCGTGACAAATGTGTTGTTGATAAACAGATCAACAGAGGTGAGAGGGTACTGGCCGTCGTCAGTGATCACTATAGTAGATGTACTATCAGGACTCATACGAGATGATATACCATCTATACTTAGAGATGGTTTTGTAGTATCTGAATGAAGGGTGTCGTACTCACTCGGGATATCGCTCACTGTTGTGATCCCATACTGTGATTGATTCGCCATCCACCATGCTTGTACCGGAGGGTTCCATAGACGAAATTGAGGATCTTTGTTGGGGTTGGTAGGAGCGGGGCCTCGAGGGTTGTCTTTGTCTACCCAATAGAGTATGTCTTGGACATCGGTAATGATTTTCTCTATACGAGACTCGACAGGTGTTGTGTCGGTAGCGAGTGCGCCAGTGACACGGTCGACGAGTACACCGCGATTACCCATCCATTTACCACGAAGTATGGGTTTGAGTGTGTCGTACTCAGGATCAACTACAGGTTTTTCAAAAGCGGGTGCTGGTGTTTCTGTCAGTACACTGTTCATAAACTCTTTCCATATAGGACCAGACACTGCTGCACCACCTGAGCGCATTGAGCGGTTGTCATTGTTGCCACTCCATACTCCCACTGCAAGTGTAGGAGTATATCCAATGATCCACGCATCACGTTCGTCGTTGGTGGTACCTGTCTTTACCGCAACTCCTGGTATTGTGATACTTGATCCAAATGTTGGTGTGCGAGCAATTGGATCACTAAGTACGTCGTTGAGTGTGAGCACTGCTTGCTTGTCAAACACTTCTCGAGTATCAGGTGTGTATCGTTCGATGACCTTACCTTCTCTATCGCGTACTTCGAGAATACTAGTGACTGGATTTCGAGTACCACTGTTGGCAAATACTGAGTATGCACCCACCATATCGAGGAGTTTCACTTCACCACCTCCAAGTACAAGTGAAAGTCCTATTTCTTTTGGATTTTTCAAGGTTGTAATACCAAGCTCATGTGCTGTGTTTACAACATTGTCGACACCAGCGAGGTAGAGAGTTTTGACCGAAGGAATGTTACGACTCTCGGCCAGAGCGCTGCGCATACTGATTGGTCCTTTGAACTTGCCATCGAAGTTTTGTGGGTGGTAGCAGGCCTCGTCGCTATTGTTCTCTGCAGGTGCAGTGATCGGAGGACAGTTCGTAGAGAACTCAGTTGGTACATCAAAAAGTATGGTTTCTGGAGTGTACCCTTTACCAAATGCGGTAAGGTATGCAAATGGTTTAAATGATGATCCTGGTTGGCGGTTGGCAGTCGCGATGTTGAACGCACCATCGATCTCTTTGTTGAAGTAGTCTTTTGATCCGACCATAGAGATGATTTGTCCTGTGGTAGGGTCGATAGCTACGAGCGCTGCATTTGATGCATTGTATCGCTTGAGGTTGTCCTCAGCATATTTTGTGATAGCAGCTTCAGCTTTCTCTTGAATTTTGTAGTCGAGAGTGGTGACGATAGTGTATCCACCACTTTCCATGACGTCTTTGCCGTATGTTTTTTCGAGATAGTCGAGTACATAAAAAGTGAAGTGTGGAGCCTTGATGCTGTTGGATGCAGAAGGGTTGAACACTACCTTTTCAAGTACCGCCGCATTTTTAGTTGATTCGTCTATATACCCGTACTGTTCCATTTTAGAAAGTACAAGGTTTTTACGTTCATCGAGTTTTTCTTTGTGTGAACCAAACGGGGAGTAGTAGCTCGGTGCGGGCATGAGTGCTGCGAGATACGCAGACTGTGCAACACTGAGCTCTGCTGCTGGTATCCCGAAAAATGCTTGTGAAGCTTCTTCGACACCATAGATAGTGCCACCAAACGGTGCGTCGTTGAGGTATATCTCAAGTATTTGTTCTTTGGTGAAGTAGCGCTCGAGCTTGATCGCAAGTACCCATTCTTTGAACTTACGAACAATGGTCTTGTCTGTATTGAGAAGTGTATTCTTGATGATCTGTTGAGTCAGTGTCGAGCCTCCTTGAGAGAATGATCCACTCGTAAGGTTTACAAATATTGCGCGAAGGATTGAGGTGGGACGAATACCATTATGGGTGTAGAAATGTGCATCTTCGATTGCAACGACGGCATTTTTTACATGTTCACTCATTGCTTCCAGGGGTACTTCGGTACGACGTACACCTTGATTGATATCGTAGAGTACGACTTCTCCGGTTCGGTCGACTATTTTGGATGAGTTGGCGATTTTGCGTGCCTCAAACGTTGATACATCAGGAAGACGGATGGTAGCTGCCCATAGGAGACCTGCCCCTGCGAAAAACAATCCTGCTGCAATCAGGACTACTCCTACCTTTTTCCATCGAGGGAGACCCTCAAAACGTTTTTTATGCTTATTCATACTAGATATCATAACAGTCAAGGACTATTTATAGAAGACGAAGTACTATATCAGGTTCTTACATTTCTACGAATACAGTTCGCTGTGGGTGCCGATTGCACGAAAAACAATAATTCCATCTTCTTTTGTATAAAGCGCCCGTACATTACCAGTCACATTGATGCTCCAGTATTTTTTGTACTCTCCACGAAGCGGGTGATTGTGCAACCATGGATGGTTTGGCGCAATAATAAATTGATTTAACCTATCAGAAAATTGCCGCTGTACTTGCGGAGGGAGCTGTTCCAATTGTTTTTTGAATGAACGATGGAACTGTATCTGCATATTACTTTTTTAGCCACGCGAGAGCATCTTTTGCATTAGTAAAAACAGGGGAGTAATTCTTTTTTCTGTTTTTCCAATCCTTCTCTGCTTGTTTAATTGCCTTAACTGTACGAGCATTCGGTACGTATGCTTCTTCGATTGAGAATGAAATCCCTTTGTCGCGCCCCATTTGTCGTAGAAAGGCATTGACCATAGTACTAAGTGGAATACCAAGGTTCTCCGCAACTTTTTGTGCTCGCAATTTTGTTTCTTTATCGGTTTTTATCAGCATAGTCGTCGTATTCATATACCAGAGTATATACATGGGTATAGTTTTGTCAAACACGTATAGAAGTAGCTACTTATAAAAAACGAAGTATTTCATCAGTTTCTTGCGCAATTGCTCAGCTTTTTTCTTGTTGCGGTAGATGACGACCTTGGAGCGCTTGAGGTTCGAAAGTATCGCAGTGAGTTGTTTTGCCACACCTTCGTTCCATACAGGGTTGTTTTTGTAGAGGAGGTCAATATTGTTGGCGGTATTCATATCGAGGATGGTGTCGAGGATATAGTCGCCAATGACTGAGGTGAAGTAGTTTTTGGCCATGCCGACGTTGGATTCATAGGCAAATTGAAGCCCGTACTGCTTCACATACTCTGTCGTACTGCGATCGAGCGGAGTGGTCCCACCGATCACGCCATACATGGTGCGCCCTGTAGTATGGATCCATTCATACATGGCGTTTTCTTCGGCAAATCGAAAGAGTGACCAAAACTCGTGCGCATTATAAAAAACGATAGGCTCAGCAGGTTCCTTTTTGGCAATGATATAGAAGTAGTGCATCCAGAGCACGTCGAGACTCGAGAGGGTTTTGAAATGATAGACGAGACTTTCGCCTTCTTCGAGGTTGAGGAATGCATCTTCGGACTGGTACGTCTGGTCGATAGAGGAGACAAATGCCTGCAGTTTGTTGACCCAGAAGTTGTTGAGTACGACAAACTGCTTGTTTTTGGCAACTACTTCCTCGGCGACAAGCTCGCGCAATGCCTTATAAAAGCCTTGTTTTGTAACCTTTTTCTGTTCAGACACCTGCTTCTGGAGCTCGGTTGAGTCCACAGACCCCTTAGCGAGGAGGGAAATGATGGTTTCTTTGATATCTTGTTTTGTGCTCAATAACATATAAGGAGTATATCTTAAGTAAACCAAAAGTTTACTATAATATTATTTTATGCGATATTTCAGACATTTTGTCAAATAGAAGCTATGATGATCTCAGAAATTAGATTAGTTCATTTATAAAAACTTAAATTATGGAAACGAAATGTTTAATTATAGAAGTTAAGGTAAACACAAATCTTAAACGCATTGGTGGTGGAGGACCAGGTTTTGTTGGAGTACAACATATACCAGTAATAGTGGGTGAGATTATTCTTATCCCGCTTGCTGTAGAAAAAGCAATACCTGTAGAAAAATTTACCATTTTGGCAGAAACAAAACGTAAAGATCCAAATGCTTGCGCGTGCTGTTCGAGTGATGTAAATGATTATGAGGGTATCGAAAAATTTCCCAACATACAGCATTTCAATGCTTTATTGAATAGGGTACACGCTCATAGTTTCGAAGGTATGAATAGAGGAACAGCACCAGGTGAATGGATTTGGAAACAGGATTTAACAGAACAAGACCGTATTGAAAATGAAGTTTTTTGTTAACTTCAATCAATTACAAAAAATCCAAACAATGTTTGGTACCGATTTCTATCGGGTTCTGTCTCGGAATGAAAGTCCGACTGATGATGCTCAAAAATGAGCGAAACAGAATGTTCATTGAAACAGTTTTAGTGATTTGTGTGATCTGGCCAGACACATAAATTTCAAAAACTAAAACTTAAAAAATGAAAAAGAATATAACTACGCAGTACAATAGTTTTCATAAGGTGTACTCTGAAAACTTATTTCAAGACGATAAAAGTAACGCTGCTTTTTATAATCAAATTGATTTTGATGTAAACGGTAAAAAACTTTTGGATATCGGATGCGGTGATGGTACTGACCTTACGTATTTTGCCGAGCATAAAGCAGTAGTGTATGGACTTGATCCAAGCGCTGAATTTATTGCAGCCGCAAAAACAAACAATCCTACAGGGGTATTTGTTGAAGCAAAAGGAGAACGGATACCATTTGAAAAAAATACATTTGATGTTGTTATATCAAAGTGGGCATTGCAAACATCACCCGATGTGAAGCAAATACTGATTGAGGTTGCCCGAGTATTGAAACAGGGAGGAGTACTCTTATTTCTCTCAAAACATCCGTGGATACAGCACATGGAAAAAATACGGGATTATGGTCATGGTGCTGATTACTACGAACGGAAAGTTGTGACCTCAAACATCTTTAGTGGAAAGATAGTTCTCAAAGAACCATCTCATACAATAGGTGATTACTTCAACAAAGAATTTTATTCAAACTTTGAAGTACTGGATTATCAAGAGGGAACTGATTTTCCAGCATCAGAGCAATTAAATGGAGACATTTACCCGACATTTTTTGTTGTGAAAGCGAAAAGAAAGTAATACGAAAGCCACCAAAACGGTGGCTTTTATTTATTGACAAAAGTGATATTTTGGTATATAATATATTCATAATTTGTTCACCAAAACTTTAACTTTATGCCAAACGGTATGCTCGATACGATTCTCGGATCACTTGTTCAGGTAATTGTTTTTCTATGGATTGTTGGTTTTGGTTTTTCGTTTTTAGGAAAGCACCAACAACAGTACATAAATTGGACCAAAAAAACCCTCAAAGGTTTGTGGGACAAACAATGGAAGCTTATCATTGGAATACTTATTGGGTGGCTTCTCTCATATCCCGGATCTGTTCGACTCCTTATACATCAATGATGTGTAAGGAGTTTTTTGATGGGAAATGCTACAATCCTCATATATATGGATAGAAATGAACACATACAGACACTGCTCCACAAAGGCGTATCAGAAATACTGCCGAGTGCCGCATATCTGGAGGCACAGCTTGCTGGTGACAAGAAGCTCACAATCTACTGCGGCTTTGATCCCACAGCTCCTACACTGCACATCGGGCACGCGATCACGCTGCGCAAACTCAGACAGTTCCAAGACCTGGGGCACAAGATCATCTTCCTCATTGGAGACTTCACTGCACGTATCGGAGACCCGACAGACAAAGCTGCGGCACGAACACAGCTTTCTGAAAAAGAAATCAAGACCAACCTCAAGCTCTACAAGAAACAAGCAAGTAAGTTCATTCGCTTCACCGGTACCAATGCTGCGGTGGTGAAGTTCAACACCAAATGGCTCGGTCGTATGAAGTTTGCCGATGTGCTCTCACTTGCGTCACACATGACAGTGGATCAAATGCTCAAGCGTGATATGTTCGTCAACCGCATCAAAGAAGAGAAGCCTATTTATATTCATGAATTTATGTATCCACTGATGCAGGGCTACGATAGTGTCGCACTTGGTGTTGATGGAGAAGTAGGAGGCAACGACCAACTCTTCAACATGCTTGCAGGACGCACACTTCTCAAATCTATCAAAGGTAAAGAAAAGTTTGTCATCACAATGAAGCTCCTCGCGGATGCGCAGGGTAAAAAGATGGGTAAAAGTGAAGGCAACATGATCGCACTCTCAGATAGCCCGCGTGATATGTATGGCAAGGTGATGTCGTGGACTGATGGCATGATCGTGCCAGGGTTTGAGCTTTGTACTGATTATTCTATGAATCAGGTTGTAACTATTGCTGATGAACTGAAAAAGGGGATCAACCCTCGTGATATTAAAATGCGTCTCGCATTTGAAATAGTAAAAAGCTGTAGTACACACCACGATGCACAGCAAGCAGAAGAATCATTTGTAGCAACATTTCAAAAAAGAGAAAGTACTGATGCGATCAAAGAAGTAGCTGCACACGGAAAGACGCTCGAAGAAGTAATACTCGCAGAGGAAATCGTGACATCAAAAGGAGAGCTCCGACGACTTGCAGACGCAGGTGCAGTCACCAACTTTGATACTAAAGAAACTATTTCATATGAAGAAATAAAAAAAGCAGCGAGTGCTGCTACTTACAAAATCGGCAAGAACCGATTTATCAAAATTGTTTAAATATTGAGATTTTTCTTCATTGCTTCTTCCCAGGGTTTCTGGAGGTATTGCACGATGAAAAATGAGGGGAGGAAGAGAAGTGACAGTACGACAAAGAGCGCGAAGTTGAGTATCGCGAGCAGTACTGTTTGTGCGGTATCGAGGAATGTTTCCATACGGCGCATACTACCGTATATAGGCTTTTTTGCAAAAGATGACTTTTGTTGTGTATCGGCAAGTATGTGCCGGTATCGTGATACTATGAAAGGAGTATGACTATTGTGATTGTGGGTGGATCAGGGTTTATCGGTACCCAACTTTCTCGGGCACTGCTCGGGCTCGGAGATACGGTGATCGTCGTGGACAAGGTCGCGCCGCACTTTACCCATGAGCACCTCTACTACATCTCGTGTGACGTATCGAGCCAAGAACTCCCGTTCAATGTGCTCGAGCACACCGATGCGGTGATCAACCTCGCTGGTGCCCCTATTTCCAAAAAGTGGACCAAAGACTACAAACAGCAGATATATGACAGTCGGATCATTAGTACCCGACACGTCGTAGAGAGTATGCACAAGACCGCGAACCCTCCATCGATACTGATCAATGCATCTGCGATAGGGTACTACGGTGAACGAGGAGATGAGGTTCTGACCGAGCATGCATCTCGTGGCACAGGCTTCCTCGCAGACGTGGTTGCTGACTGGGAACGTGAGGCATTTGCGGCAGAGAGCTTTGGAGCACGTGTGGTCTGTGTGCGCACTGCACCAGTCGTCGGACATGGAGGAATGCTCACAGAGATGATGCAGAGTGCTAGATTTGGCTTCTTGCTCAAGCTCACCCGGCGTGACTTTTGGCAGTCATGGATCTACGAAGACGATATCGTGCATGCGTATCTCTTTGCGCTGCAAACTTCTACGATGCATGGCCCGATCAATGCAGTCGCACCAGAGGTCGTCACACATGCAACATTTATGCAGACACTCGGGCATGTGATCAAGCGACGCGTGATCGGTACACTTCCTACATGGATCAGTCGACGACTTTTTGGTGATCTTGCTGACGAGCTCACCAAGAGTGCGCGAGTGAGTTCACAACTCCTCGTCGACAAAGGATTTGTATTTGTACACCCGACACTTTCGGACGCACTCACTGCTGCTACCAAAAAAGATGAAACGCACTGATATTACAACAAAAGGATGGAGCGACTACGAACTCATCGATAGTGGGGATGCGCGCAAGCTTGAGCGCTTCGGGGCTGTACTACTGGATCGACCAGACCCACAAGCTCTCTGGGGCAAACACTCGCCCGATCTATGGATAGATGCGCAGGCACAGTTCCTATGGGCAGACAAAGGCGAGCGATGGAAGCTTGCCGAAGGTACACCCGAAGCCTGGCAGATCGCGCGCGACGCGATCCATCTCGAGCTCTCACTCAAAGGTTTCAAGCATGTAGGAGTATTCCCCGAGCACGCACATCAGTGGGACGAGCTTGTGTCATTGGGTAAAAAGTATCCTGGGCTGCGTATGCTCAACCTCTTTGGGTACACGGGTGCTGCAAGTATTGCGGGAGCACTTGCGGGTATGCGGGTGACACACGTCGACGCATCAAAAACAACGATCGAAACAGTGAAATCCAATGCACAACTCTCTGGTCTTGCACCGGACGCACTACGTACCGTCTGCGAAGATGCACTACGCTACGCCAAACGACTCGTGGGTCGTGGAGAGCAATTTGAAGTCATTGTGATGGATCCACCAGCGTTTGGTCGTGGTCCCAAAGGGGAAGTGTGGAAGATAGAAGAGTCGCTTGCTGAACTTGTTTCACTTTTACTACAACTCGTTTCACCTGATGCGAAGCTTGTCATACTCAATGGCTACGCATCTGGCTACAGCGCACGGACGTTTGGCGAACTGCTCCAGGCGGTGTTCCCACAGGGCAGTATTTCATACGGAGAAATAGGTATCGAGCACGCGCAGGATGACCGAATACTGACAACTGGTATCTATGCATCTTGGACGGTATAATGCGGACGATATGGCATCTACCAAATCCACACCCCTATACAAAAGCCCACGCGACCTCGTCGTCAAACGAGGTATCAATGGTCTCGGACTCTTTGCAAATGTTCCTATCAAAAAAGGTGATTGCATCATCGAGTACCATGGGGAGATCATCAATGCAGCCGAAGCCAATCGCCGTGGTGGGCGATACCTTTTTGAGACTTCGTCCAACCGTCATATCGACGGTACAACTCGTGCCAACACCGCACGCTATATCAACCACTCATGTCGTGCCAACTGTGAACCCGACACAGTACGTGGACGAGTATTTATTTATGCGAAACGCAAGATAGAACCTGGTGAAGAGCTTTGCTATGACTACGGCAAAGAGTATTGGAACGAATACATTAAACCCAAAGGCTGCCTCTGTCCCAAGTGTGTAGAGAAAAAGAAATAAAAATCACCGCATGTGCGGTGATTTTAGTTATCGTTCGTCGTATTCTGCGTACATGAGGCTAAACATTTCTGCGGCCTCGGGGTCTTCTTCTTCTAATTCAAGTTCTTTTTCTTCTATGTCGGGATCTATCTCGATAGGCTCGACGACATCAGCATCATCTGCGCCATCTTTGATTTGCATATCGACAATGTCTTCGTCTGCTACTTTTATTTCATTATCATCATCTCCCATCATGTGCAAAGTATAAATTACTAATAGTAATGCATTCAGTTGTATCAAATAGTGTTTTGCTTTGCAAGTACTTTTTTATTTTTTCTTTGCTATCGAGACAGTTTGGCCACACGCAGTGTCTCTGCTGCTGCAAATCCGAGTGCTATCGCATCGATCTCATCATCTATTTTCTGTGAGATGTCTATCTTGAGTGTGAGGGCTACCATTTTTTGTACCTGCTTTTTATCAGCGTTGCCGACACCTGCCATCATGAGTTTCACTTCTTGGGGTGAGAGCTCGATGAGTGGCAGACTGTGTTGTCCTGCGATCAGTACGACTACGCCACGAGCCTCCGCTACCTTGATTGCTGTTTTCTTATTGACCGAGAAAAAGAGTGTCTCAAGAGCCATGTGAGTCGGCGCATAGTTCTCTATGATCTCAGTGATTTGCGCATATACCTGGTGCAGACGTTGTGCGTGCGTGTCTTTTTTATGTGTCTCTATACACAGCGACGCAAGTAGTTGCGAGGGTCGACCTGTTGTAACTATAGCTACACCACAGCGATCATATCCGGGGTCGATCGCGAGTATCGTATGTGAGGGCGTGTTATCCATTGATATAGGTGCGACCTTTTTCTGTCAGTAGTCGGCCACGAGGAGTGCGTTCGATCAGCCCGAGCTGTATGAGGTATGGTTCAACCACGTCTTCTATAGTACCTTCGTCTTCTCCAGTGGCAGCGGCGAGATTCTTGACCCCAGTCGGACCTCCACCAAACTTGTCGTGGAGTGTGCGCAGTATTGCAATATCGTTTTGAGAGAGTCCGAGCTCATCGAGACCCAGGAGTGCAAATGCTTCATGCACAGCACTCGCGTCGATGTCGCGCTCATGCATCTGCGCATAGTCACGAATGCGTCGCAAGAGATAGTTGGCGATACGTGGTGTCTGGCGTGAGCGACCGGCAATGGATGCGAGTTCTGACTCAGGGAGTGTGATCCCGAGTATCGCAGCAGAGCGTGCAAGTATGGTCGATATCTCTGCGGGAGTGTAGAACTCTAGTCGAAATGTACCTCCAGAGAAGCGTGTGCGCAGTGGAGCAGAGATCATACCGTAGCGAGTGGTCGCACCGACGAGTGTAAATGCAGGAAGGTCGAGCTGCACGGTGCGCGCACTCGGACCCTTGCCGATCATGATGTCCATCTTGCCTGTCTCCATGACAGGGTAGAGGACTTCCTCGATAGACTTGTTGAGGCGATGGATCTCGTCGATAAAGAGCATGTCACCAGGTTGGAGGTTGGTCAGTATTGCTGCGAGGTCGCCAATGCGTTCTATCGCAGGGCCTGAGGTCACGCGCAAGTTGGCTCCGATCTCACGAGCGATCACATGAGCAAGTGTCGTCTTGCCGAGGCCTGGTGGTCCATAAAAGAGGATGTGTTCAGGGCTATGACCACGACTTTTTGCGGCACCAATGAGGATAGAGAGGTTTTTCTTGATCTGTGACTGGCCAATGTAGTCATCAAATGAACTCGGACGCAGTACGGTGTCCGAGAACTGGTCATCTCGACCACGATCAGCGATGTTGGGAGGTGTACTTGACATATTTTTTGTATATGCTATACTCCTTGCAGACTATAACAACACTATTGTATATCAAGAAGGCTCTAATCTCTAAGCAGTCAGCTACGGTTCTAGATCTCCGCGCAGGACGCTTTGGTTCCGACTGGTGCTATCCTACAACGTTTTCTTACTTATGTTTTCTATATTCATAAGGACTGTTTAGAGATTAGAGCTTTTTTTGTAACAAATTTTTTTAAAATAAAATCAATTAAGATGGAAATAACAAAGTATTTACAGTCGCTTAATAATCCTGACCCAAACCAAATGATTGCTTCATTGCAAAATTTTTTCAAAGATATTAATGCAGTAACCTTAAATAATCCATACGACTTAGTTTCACTGTACTCTACAGTAAGTGTACTGAGTGCGAATGGCTTAAATGCAGGTTCTGTAAAAGCTGTAAAGATAGCTATACAGGCAAAAATGATTGGTTTATCGAAAAGTGCGCCATCAACTACTAAGACGGCAGCGATGTCTTTGAAGTCTTTAATCAGTTGCGATAAAGATCTGGATATTTTTGAAAAACAGGATGCTTATATTACTACAAACGGATAATGAATTTTTCAAAAGAACTAGCCTACTAATTTAGTAGGCTTTTTATTTTTGCTCATCCAAATCCACAACACTTTTCACTTCTTCAAAGTCAGTTTTTCCTTGGAGGATTTTGATGAGGCCGTCTTCGCGCATGTCGAGTGTGCCTTGTGCATCAGCGAGCTTTTTGATATCACGTTCACTCGGAGAATTCACAATTATTTTTTCAATACTTTCATCAGTCTGAATCACTTCAAATATTCCGAGTCGCCCTTTGTACCCAGTGTTGTTGCACTCACTGCACCCCTTTGCTTCCCATAGCGTTGTCGTGTCGCGCTTCACTTCAAACTGTTCCATGTTCTTTCCTTTTGCAACGGCACTATCCCAGATACTTGCGACAAGTGTTTTTTCTTCATCGGTGATAGGTCGCGCTCGTTTGCAATGCGTGCACAGTGTACGCACGAGACGTTGTGCGATCGAGAGTGAGAGTGCGCTCACAAGAATTTTTGGGTTCACATCCAGATCAATGAGACGAGGGATCACACCAGATGCGTTGTTGGTGTGCAGTGTCGAGAAGACTAAGTGACCAGTGAGTGCACTCTCAACTGCGATCTTGGCAGTCTCCGGATCACGGATTTCTCCCACCATGATCACATCAGGGTCTTGGCGAAGTGCCGAGCGCAACCCTTCGAGAAACGTGTAGCCTTTCTTGTGGTCAGTCTGTGTCTGAGTGATACCAGGCAGGTGGTACTCGATTGGGTCTTCGATGGTGATCACCTTGATTTCGGGAGAGTATATTTTCTGCAAAAATGCATACAGTGTTGTGGTCTTACCACTTCCGGTCGGACCCGTGAGCAGTATCATGCCGTTGGGTTTCCGGATCTCGCGCATGAAAATGTCGAACATGGGGGGAGAAATACCAAGATCGTCGAGCTGTACTCTGATGCTCTTGGGGTTCAAGATACGCAGCACGATACTCTCGCCGTATGCACCAGGGATGAGCGATGTGCGAAACGATATTTCGAGCTCGTCGGTGCCGGTACCGAGAAATGCACTAAAGCGCCCGTCTTGTGGATTGCTCGAGATGGTGAGCTTGAGTCCCGAGAGGAGCTTGATACGGGTGTTGATCTGTTTGTATGTGTCGTGCCCAAATGTCGTGACGACATGCAGTACACCATCGAGACGAAAGCGTAGCTCTACCACTTCTTCCATCGGTTCGATGTGGACGTCGGACGCTCCCAGACCAATACCAGACCCGAGAATGATTTCCAGTACGCGCGAGAGATGGTGCGCGCCATCAGAGTCGGTGATCGCCCCGTTGATCTCGGCAACCGCGTCTTCGATTGTTTTGATCCGTTGACTGAGATCGATCAGGACGTCGGGAGAGATATCGAGACCACCGGCACGAGTACGTGTCGCAAACGAGAGGTCTTCGTAGCGACTCCATACCTTTTCTATACTTTTCTCGCTTGCCATGACAAATTCGACGCTATATCCTTGTGCTTCGAGCATTTCTTTTGCTTTTTGTGCACCGGGTGCAAGCGGGGAACGCACTGCGAGCGAGACCTTTTTCCCGATGAGTTTGTACGGACCAACGTCGAGTGCACGTGCGTCTTGTTCCGTCAGCAGACGGATCGCGTCGTTGTCGATAGGGAGCGACATAAGGTTGACCGAGTTGATACCGTATCGATCACGTGCGAGCATTGCTACCAAGTTTTCTTCCTCCTCATCACGGAGTTCTTTGTAGCGTTTTTGCTGCTGTTCTTCGTCAAAGTGAACCATTGTGTAGACAGTATAGCCTATAGAGGGTCAAAAGGGGGTACAAAACGGCCCTAGAAAGGGTAGTTGACAATGTATAGGAAGTATGCTATGATATACACAAACATATCTTCAACAATTTTTTTAAACAAAATTAAAAAATAAATGAAAAAAATTCTTTCCGCATTGGCATTCTTAGCGATTACGTTAAGCGCCATACATACAAAAGCAACAACCATTGATCCCACGATCCGTAAACACTTTCCGATCACTACCGCAGCACTGGCACCGGCCGAATCCGAATGGCATGCAGCTCTTGCACCGCAATTCTTTTACTGGTTTAACAGACCAGAGAATGTACATAAGTTTTTACCCACCTATGCCGGATTGGCAATAGGGGATAAGGCTTACTACCATTACTTCCAGTATCCTGAGCTTCAACGCGAATTGATAAAACAAGAGTTCCAAAGGAACTACAAAAAAGAATTGAGCTACGAAGAAATTGCTGACATTATCAAAACAGCCGATATCCGGCCACTTGAAAAGGATTTTGCAAAACACTACGGTGTTTTACGCATTGCTGACAAACTCAACAGTGCAGGAAAAAGGCCGTTCCAGTTTGTAACCCGCGATCGGTATCAAAAGGATGTGCCCATCGAAGAAAAAGGTGGGTATGTTCCAAAATACGATGAACTGGGAGCGTATCAGGGTGACTGGTGTTTCGCACCAGTATCTTGTGCAAATTTGACCTACTCTCTTATCTCGTTCGGTGAACCTGATGGTGGGTATAAGCCAAAGAAGGCTGATACTGTTTTCCTTAAAACCGAAACAATTATCGAAAAACAGCCTATCATCTATTATGTTGGTGACACGAGTAAGCCAAGTGCAACAGCCACAGCGACAGCTACTTGTAACACATGTCCGCCCGCAACACCTGCACCAAAACCCGATGAATCGGTAGGTCATCACCATTGTGATGGAAAATGTAAGGTAATTGAAAAAGACGGAAAGGTATGGCACGAAACACTTGCAGGTAAAATTTTCCTTCAGACAACTACTACCGTTTTAGGTAATGTTCTTACCAGAGTCTTTTTTCCTCAACGGCAAGTGGTTCTCAATGGCGGAGGTGTAGGCTTTCCAAATCAGTGGCCCGGACAAACCGGACCAGTAGTTTATGGAAACGATGGTCAAGGTGGATCAGCAGATGTTCCAACAAACGCTCCGGGAGGAACCTGGGGCAATGGTTGGTTTACCAATGCAAATGGTGTATTCCAAAATAGCCTCACCGGTCAAACGTTGGCTCCAGGAGAAACTCCTGAAAACCTTACCGCAAACACTGTTCCTAATACCAGGACAATCGCTACTACAGTCTCTACAGCACAGCCTGTACAGACGTATAGTGGACAGGTCTCGTATTGATTTTGATTGCTTTTGTATCAAACATGAAGGTAGCTCAGGCTACCTTCTTTTCTTTAGTACCTATATGGTGCCCCGTAGGGGTGCTAAAGAGAAGAAGTATTGACTTTTATATCAAAAAATAGTATAATGCTCTTGTCGAATTATAAGTGGAATTATAACGAAATTTATGAAAAAAATTATTATCACAGTATTGGCACTCATTGTGGCGGTTAGTACCGTCTCTATGACTGCGCATGCTGCATCGAGCTTCAACAGCCCTGGTGCCATGCCAACCGTAACGGTAACCAATGCTACAACTAACCCTTGTAGTTCTGGCCCTATCAACGGGTGTTGGCAGACTAGTGCTACAGCTGTACCGGGAGACGTACTCGCGGTACACATTTATTACAAGAACACCAGTAACGAACCTGCATACGAGACAACACTCGCTATCCAGCCAAGTCGAAACGGTACCAACGTAAGCTTTTACGGTGGAGTCGCATCGATCAGTGGTCCTCGTGCCACCGGTACGGCTACAGCCACTCTTTCAGAGGTGACTACTATCACTGCGATCAATGATGCATGTTGGAAGCCTACCGCAAGTAGTGCGTGTCAGTCAGTGAACTTGAGCGCCCTCTTTGGGACCTCAGGATTCAACATAGGCACCGTAGCACCTGGACAGCAAGGTATCCTCGTCGCACGATTTCGTGTAGACGGGACACCGACCAACACCGATCAATGTGAAATCGACAGCTTCATGGCTGACGACGACTCGATCGATGATGGCGACAGTACTGTGCTCCGATGGAATACAACTGATTGTGACTACGTGTTGCTCAGTAGTGTTTCAGGCAACCAAAGTGCAGACGGAAGTCGCACAGTGAGCCCTGGCTCTACAACTACATACACACTTCGTGCGTATGATGACAACGGCAACCTCGACGATACTGACACACTCACGATCAATGTAGGTACCTCAAACGATCAATGTGAAATCGACAGCTTTAATGCCGATGACGATTCAATCGACGAAGGTGACTCAGTCGAACTCTCATGGGAAACGACTGACTGTGACTACGTGACCCTCACGGACATCTCAGGCAACCTCAACCCTGATGATGATCGCACTGTTTCTCCGTCCAACACTCGCACCTATACACTTCGTGCGTATGATGACAACGGCAACCTCGACGATACTGACACACTCACAATCGACGTAGACGAACAAAATCAAAACGAGACTTGTGATGTCGACAGCTTCTCAGCGAGTCCATCAACGATCACTCGTGGATCAAGTACAACACTTCGATGGTATACCGACGGAGATGTAGACTACGTAACGATTAGCGGTCTCTCAGGAGATCGTAGTGAAGATGGCTCAGTCACTGTCAGCCCATATACAACGACTACCTATACACTTCGCGCATACTGTAACAACGGTGACACTGAAACTGATACCGAAACAGTGTATGTAAACATTGCTGAAGTATCGACAGCACCACAGGCGATCACTACTGTTGCAACAGTGCTCGGGGGAACCCAAGCTCGTCTCAACGGTATCGCGGTACCCAACACAACTACCAGTTCTACTACTGCATGGTTCGAATGGGGTACGAGTGGTGCATTTGGGAACCGTACCAACGCTCAGTCAATGACCAGTGGTACCAACTCACAGTACTATAGCGACCTTATCTCAGGACTCGTTCCTGGAGGACGATACTATTATCGCGCAGCGGTGCAGAACCAGTACGGTACTGCCTATGGTGATACTGTTTCATTCCAAACAACCCGAACAACCACCACTACGGTACCAGTTGTACAGCCACCTGTACGAAATGTTGTCGTATCCCAGAGCGCGCCGTCACTTCTCGAACTCCGTGTCGAGAGCAACTACGACCGTATGTGTATCAATGGAAACCTTGACTATACGATTACGTACAAAAACATTTCAGGTCAAACACTTGAAAAAACAGTACTCCGATTTACCCACCCAAAGGAAATCACGTACATGATGAGTTCAAAGGGTAACTACGAAGTGGTAGATCGCACTATGACGATCGACCTCGGTAGTGTTGCTCCTGGAGAAACAGGAACCATCACGGTGCATGCTCGTATCAACGATGCTGCAATCCGTGGTAACCTCGCAGTTGCAACCGCAACCGTGGTGTACACCAACGCAAAAACAAATGGCCAAGAAGACGCTATTGCGTACTCATTGATCACTGTTTCTGATGAGTGTCCCAACCTCCTCGGTGCAAGTGTATTCGGATTTGGGTCATTCCTCCCCAACACACTCATCGGATGGCTTCTCTTGATCCTCGTGATCCTCGCCCTTATTGTCCTTGCTCGGAACATATACCGAAAAAAGGAATAATTCCACCACACTCTTTGTAGCGTGCTACAGCAAACTCCCCACCAGAAATGGTGGGGAGTTTTGTGTTAGAATCCACTCATGGATACCACCTACACACTCGACGAGACGGCACAGATCGCACACGCGCTCCTCGAGAGTACTACCGTGCAGACAGAGACCGCCACGGTGCTCGGCCTCTCGGGAGATCTGGGTGCAGGCAAGACCACACTCGTGCAGGCTATGGCACGAGAGCTCGGAGTGGTCGAGCAGGTAGTGAGTCCGACATTTGTAATCGCCAAGTTTTATGAGACGACCGATGCGCGCTTTCATCGACTCATTCATGTCGATGCGTATCGCATCGAACAAGAATCTGAACTCGACACACTCGGCTGGCATCGCATGCTTTCTATTCCGCAAACACTCATCGTAGTCGAGTGGCCAGAGCGCGTGGTAGTAAGTTTGCCCGCCAGTACACGTATGCTGCGTATCAGTCACGCGCATGATCAGCGTCACATCTTAGAAGTATGAAACAAACCACGCACACCACACTAGTCGTTCTCGATGCACACGCGATTATTCACCGCGCATACCATGCACTTCCCAACTTCGCCAACTCACTCGGAGTCCCGACGGGAGCACTCTATGGTATTGCGAGCATGGTGATTCGTATTATCGAAGAGCTCAAACCAGATGCGATCGTTGCGGCATATGACTTGCCCAAGCCCACCTTTAGACACCTCGCGTACGATGGGTACAAGAAAGGTAGAGCAAAAGCAGACGATGATCTGGTGACACAACTCCAGTCATCGCGCGAGTTGTTCAAGGCGTTTAGTATTCCATGTATTGATGCAGAAGGTTTTGAAGCGGATGACCTAATAGGTTCACTGGTGATGAAATATAAAAAAACCAAAGACGTGCGTATCATCATTGCTTCTGGAGACATGGATACACTCCAACTCGTTGATGACAAAAAAGTGCAAGTGTTTACTCTTAAAAAAGGAGTCAACGATACTGTGTTGTACGATGAAGATGCTGTTGTGGCACGCTATGGGTTCAAGCCCGCACAACTGACTGACTACAAAGGGCTCCGAGGGGACCCGTCTGATAACATCATTGGTGTACCCGGTATCGGAGAAAAGACGGCAACCACCATCATACAAACGTATGGCTCTATCGAAGCACTATACAAAGCGCTCGAGAAAAATCCAGACGATCTCAAAAAAGCAGGACTCACCGATCGCATCATTGGCATACTCACCGAGCACAAAGATGATGCACTTTTTTCAAAAACTCTCGCTACTATACGCCCCGACGCACCACTGGTATACGAGATACCTACAGTTGCATACAAAGAAACAATAGATCAAGAAAGGATGCAGACGTTTCTTGCTGACTACGAGTTTCGTTCACTCGTGCCTCGTATTCACAAACTGTTTTCATTTGCGGCAGCAGGACCTTCTGAGGACATAGATCAGAGCCTCTTGCGCAAAGCATCGATCGCGCTGTGGGTACTGTACTCTGAAAACACCAACCCAGACTACGGCACGATCCTCGAACGCACGCACAAGAAAACACTTGCAGAAGCATATGAGACCATACTCGCCGAACTCGAAAAGAAAGGACTGCTGCCATTGTTTACTCATATCGAAGAACCACTCATTCCACTAATCACACGTATGCAAGAATGGGGGATCTCGATTGATACACCATATTTTGAATCGCTGGCAAAAGAAATGAAGAAAAAACTTGCTGCGATTGAGCAGATTGTAGAAAAAGAAACGGGTGTATCAGTAAATCTTAATTCACCAAAACAACTTTCTGAACTACTGTTTACAACACTGGGGCTCAAGCCAAAAGGCAAGCAAAAGGCAAGTGGTGCCTACACCACCAACGCCGAGACACTCGAGACATTGATCGATGCACACCCGATCGTGCCGCGCATACTCGAATATCGAGAAACACAAAAACTACTCAGTACATACGTCGAAGCACTGCTGGAGCACGCCAGTGGCGACGGGCGAGTGCACACGACGTACTTGCAGCATGGGACCACAACAGGGCGGTTTTCTTCGACCAATCCCAACCTGCAAAACATCCCTATCAAAGGTGAAGGTGGCAAAGAGATTCGTCACGGATTTGTGGCGCGCGAGGGACACGTGTTCATCGGCAGTGACTATTCACAGATCGAGTTGCGAGTACTCGCTATGCTCTCGGGAGATGCGCGACTCATAGAAACATTTGCACAAGGGCAAGACATCCACGCACGTGTTGCAGCAGACATGTTTGGGGTACCAGCAGACGCGGTGACCAATGACATGCGCCGCAAGGCCAAGGTGATCAACTTTGGCATACTCTATGGCATGGGAGTTAGTGCGCTACAGAAAAACTTGGGATCGACTCGCGCCGAAGCGGCTGAGTACTACACCAACTATTTCAAAACATTTCCCACTATCGAAACATATATCGAACAAACCAAGGCCTTTGCACGAGAGCATGGGTATACCGAAACATTGTTTGGTCGGCGTCGATATTTCCCCGGGATCACAAGTGGTGCACCGTTTCTCCGAGCATTTGCAGAGCGTATGGCAGTCAACGCACCGATACAAGGCACCAGTGCCGACATCGTAAAAATAGCGATCATGCTTGTCGACCACGATCTACAGGCAGCTGGTCTCGCAGCGCGGGCGCACCTGACGCTGCAGATTCACGATGAGCTGATCTACGAAGTAGAGGAAGCGGTCGCAGATGAAGTAGAGCGTATTGTCACTACTGCGATGACGGCGGTCTTTGCACGAAGTCCGATCCCTGTTACGATACCCACAGTACCGCTGGCTGTTTCGACCGGCAGAGGGCATCGACTCGACGAACTCAAATAATACACTACTGCATATGTCTCACGAATCCATCCAACCCACACTTGCGCGATCATATTTCTCTTATTTTATTTTTAGTATTGTAGGACTCATGGCAGATACGCTTGTTGATTTTCGTATGGAACAGTTTCCGTATGGTAGTACGGTAGCGCTCGTATGCTTTGCTCTTGGGGGACTCATCATCGCATGGGCGCAGTACACATCACGACGAGCATTGAGTACTAACGAGCTCTACTTTTTTCAAGGACCATACCGTTATATGCGCAACCCGACTCATCTAGGCCTTGTCTTGCTCGTGACAGGATATACCGCAGTGTCGGGGTCACTGATATTTTTTGCAGTGACAATGATTGGGTACCTCATTTCCAACATACTTTTTGATAAGTACGAAGCAATACTTGACCGGACGTATGGGCAGCAGTACCAAACTTATAAATCAAACGTACCTAAAATTTTTTAAATGATTATCGTTATACTTTCTGATCAGTATGAAACGAGACAAGCAACACTTGTCGATGTACTCGCACCGTATGGCGAAAATGAAGTTTTGCATTATGACGATACGTCGGGCACGGTGCGCGATCTCGAGCAGTTTGCATACCCGTCACTGTTTAACACCGGACCATTAGTCGTGCGTGCGACGTACACACTAGAGACATCGCTTGATATGTGCACTACAGCGTTTATGACAACACTCGTGGCGAGTCCTACGATATTTGTATTTGAAGAGCAGGTGCTCCCTGCAGCAACAGTGACGCTCTTGAAAAAAAGCGGTGCACTCATCTATGCGACACCGAAACAAAAAGTACTGAAAAAAGAAGCAGATATATTTGTCGTCACCAAGGCACTCACCGCAACAGACAAGAAAAGTCGATGGCTCATCTACCGTGCAGCGCTCAGTGAGCACCCTGCTGAAGCCTTGATCGGTATTATGTACTGGAAGCTCAAAGACTTGATTGTAAAAGATCCGACACACAAAGGGTATCGCGATCTATACACAAGGCTCATCACGGCACATGCTCGGGCATGGCAGTCGGGGACACCGCTTGAGGTTGCTATAGAAAAGGTGTTGCTGCAATAAGAAAAAGGCTTTGGGAAAAGCCTTTTTGCTATATAAGTAAAAAATGTAAAAAGATCTACTGCGAAGAACGGATATACCAGAGAGCGTGATAGTGTCACTGACACACAACACTACTACACACAAAGAGCCCTTGTGTATGATTGTACGTTATTCTACAGACTGTACAAGTGACTGTTGTGGATAGCGTTGTGCAAGGAGGGTCAGCAGTATACCTGCACCGAGCACGGTCAAAGACATGACCGGAATAGTAATATAGCCAAACTCATACACATAGCGCATCAGACATGATGGGCCAGCAGCACCACACGCATCGATACCGGTCGGGAACACATCAATGATTGTATGGAAGACTGCGATACCAAAGCCCGCAATAGAGAGTATAAGGAACTGCTTTTGCAAGAGTTTGTTTGTACGCAAGGTAGCAGTCCATGCGAGTATCGCGATAGGTATGATGAATATACGCTGATACCAGCACAAGAGGCACGGCTCGTACCCAAAGCCGTACTGATAGATGAAACTCATAATCGTCGCACTCGTAAATATGATTGCAATGATGAGTCCTGCATGGGTCGCGATGGGTCGCACAAAGTCAGCGCGAGCTATCCATCCTATAATGATGACTACGATCGCAAGTTGTATCGCAATGATACCGACAGATGCAAATGTGTTGAACATATTATTGAGGAAGTGCTTCGAGTGCCGCACTGCAGTTGGTCTTGGCTGCAAGTTCTGCCATGGTGCGTTCTCCGCTGAGCTCTGTACCGTCGGCAAAGCGCCAGGTAGGGTAGCCCTTGATACCAGCTTCTTCACAGATAGGGAGCTGACCTTTGCCGTTGGGTTGTGAGCATTCTACATAGGGCAAGAGTTTTGCACTTTTACCAAAGAGTGCTTTGGTTGCTTGGCAGTGTGGGCACCAGAACGTTCCATAAAATGTCGCACCACTGTCGGCAATACATTGTGCCACCGTGTCGTACTTGCCAGGCTTGTTGGCTTGTACTACAAGCAGAGAAACAAGTGCTCCAACCACAACAATAGTTCCTACGATCCACTTCCATACTGATTTCTTTTTCATATTACTACGGTACCTTGAGAGAGTATTTTTTGCAAATGTGCCCCCAGTAAGTAATGTGGTCACGAGTCACTAAGCATAATTCTTCGCTTCACTCGAATTCTGCAAAGTGCTCGCGACCCCGCCTCGATTGTCCTACGGACATATCTGCCCAGTAAGCTTCGCTTCCTGCGGGCACTGCGTTCGGAAATATGAAAGCAAGCTTTCTATTTCACTCACTTGTGCCCCCAGTAGGATTTGAACCTACGACCGTCTCCTTAAAAGGGAGCTGCTCTACCAACTGAGCTATAGGGGCATTTTTTGCGCGGTATACCTTGCAAAAAAGTAGCAAAACTATACCATGCAAGTCATATGAAATCAAACGATCGTCTCCTCGTGCTCCACGACATACGGAGCGCGCAAAACGTCGGATCACTCTTTCGCACGGCTGACGCAGCTGGCATGACTGGGGTGTATCTCTCAAGCATTACACCTGCCCCGATCGACCGATTTGGGAGAGCGCGCAGCGATGTAGCAAAGACTGCGCTCGGCGCAGAACTGACACTAGAGTGGGAGATGTACGAGAGTATCGATGAGTTGATCACGAGACTCAAATCAGAGGGTGTGCGTATACTTGCGATCGAGCAATCACCTCGTGCTGTCGACTACAAGCAGGTCGTCGTTGATGGACCAGTCGCATGTATCGTGGGTAACGAAGTAGGGGGTATTCCAGAGCATGTACTAGATCAGTGTGATGTAGTCGCACAGATACCGATGCGTGGTAGCAAAGAGTCGCTCAACGTCGCAGTTGCGGGAGGTGTTGCGCTGTTTCGGATATTTGATCGCTAACGAGAGACTGGGCGCAAGTCGTCTGGACCGTAGATTTCACCTCCGTCATAGGATTCTTCGATGAAAGGGTTTTCGCGGTTCTCCATAATGCGGTTGGGGCCACCGGTGACAAACCATCCGAGCCACAAAAATCCAAGGAGAATCAGAAACCATTTGAGTTCGGAATGCATACAGGTAGTTTATTTCTTGAGCTCTCGAAGCGCAAGAGTGATTTGTTGTTCGAGGGGGACAGTAGTGTCGATAGATGGCAGTGTCGTGCGAATATCGACATCCTTGAAGCCGAGCGACAGAAGTGCTTCGACGAGTTCGTTGGTGTCGGTGTATGCCGCACTTTCAAATGCAGCGAGCTTGTCTTTGAGATCGATGACTACTTTTTCGGCCGTCTTTTTCCCGACACCAGAGACGAGTGAGATAGCTTTTGCATCTCCACTACGGATAGCACGCACGAGCTCGGGGAGTGGGTACATGGCAAGCATTCCGAGCGCTGTCTTGGGCCCGACACCAGAGACACTAATAAGTGTCGAAAACAGGGATCGCTCTGCTGCGGTCTCAAACCCATACAACTCGTGTGCGTCATCACGTATGACCAGGTGAGTGTACAGCGTCACGTCGACACCGATACTGATCGGGGTGGGGGTATACACCGCGTAGCCAATAGCTCCCGTGTCGATGATGACCCCTTTGTCTATAGTGTCGATCACGATGCCACGAATAAGTGCAATCATCCTTCTATCATAGTGCTTGGACTACTGGACCACAAGCCCTATTGCGTAAAGTCGGTACTCCTGCTATAGTAACGCCCATATATGCCAATCACCAAGAATGCAAAAAAGGCCCTCCGTGTAGCAGAACGCAAGCAAGCGATCAATACTCGAACCAAGAAAGTCCTCAAAGAGGGCGTTAAGTCAGTCGAGAAGCTCGCACAGACCAAGGATTGGAAAGCTGCACAAACATCACTCGCAGCAGCATACAGCGCTATCGACAAGGCAGCCAAGAAAGGTGTCATCAAGAAAAACACCGCAAGTCGCAAAAAGGCTCGTCTCTCACGCCTCGCAAAAGCAAAGTAAGACTTCACAAAACACCCCTTTCGCCGTCGCGTAATTTTCTGCTGAAAATTCGCTCACTCTCGGACCAGTCGTCCTGCGAGAGTCGGCTCAAGGGGTGTTTTGTTCCGTTTTGCTATACTAGATAAATGCTATATGAATTTTACGGTGAAGAATGTCCTCATTGCCAAAAGATGCGTCTACTAACGACCAAGCTCATGAATGAGTATCCGACCGTACAGATCGTGCGCAAAGAAGTCTGGCACGACAAGGCCAATATGGAGCTCGTGAAAGAGTGTGATAAAGATGACGAGTGTGGTGGAGTCCCATTTTTCTACAACACTGAGACCAAGGCATGGCTCTGTGGGGAAGTGACCTATGATGAACTCAAAGTGTGGGCAGGGGTCAAGTGATTGACATGCTGAAAAGAAAGCATAGTATGAAAAAAACATTCAGCAATGCTACAATCCCTTTTCCCTCGCAACCGGCGCCCGTACATTTACACAATCAAAAAAATTAAAAAACCAAAAGACCTCACTGTATTGAAAGTAGTACTCTTGGGTCTTGTCTGTATGATTTTAGTAATAATCTACAATTCATTACAACATTAAGGTTTAAGCCTCGCATCACGCGAGGTTTTTTCATTGTCCTCTCGATAGGAATCGAACCTATATCATAACTTCCGCAAAGTTACGTCCTATCCATTGAACGACGAGAGGGATAGAGTGGGGGTGAGAGTGTACTAGAACCCGAGGCGCTCTGCGATCTTGGTCCCCATGGACTCACGCATGAGGACTTCGGGGGCGCGTTTCTTGAGCTCGGTCCGGACTGCTTCGGCCGTGACCTCTCCGAGAGGGATAGCCATCATAGGGACAAATGATCCAGGGACGAGCACTAGCAGCATATCGGGTTTTTGCGTTTCGTCAATCCAGAACTGCCGCACACGGTCGTATGAGATGCGTTCGCGATCGACCACCATTTCTTTTTCATCGATCTGCACCGTGATCATCGCAGGTGTGCGCTGTGCAAATATAATGACCGATGCACCGGCGATCACAAGAAATATCCCGAAAAATATGTTGCCATAGAAAAATGAAATAGTCGCCGCGATCCCAAACACGAGTCCCGCATACCACAGCCAGTCGGGATGACGATCTGTGTGAGGGAACTCGAGCACGCTCCATGAGAGTGGGGTAATGGGTTGTTTTACTTCGTCCATGTACTAGTAGTGTAGCACTTACTCTTTCTTTTTATCGAGTTTGTCGAGACCGAGCGCCTTGATCCCAAAGTAGACAACTGCTGCTACGATGATGAAATCAACGATCGTTGAGATAAATGCACCCCACTTGATACTTGCAGTACCGATCGTAGTCATCTTTTCTGCGAGGTCTACTTTGCCAAGTGCGAGTCCGACGAAAGGGTTCACAATGTTGTCTACGAGTGAGCTCACGGTCTTGGAAACTGCGCCACCGAGAATGAAACCAACCGCAAGTCCGACAACACCTTGCTCACGAACGAAATCCATAAATCCACTTACTTTGCCTTTGATCATATCCATATATATGGAGTGTACTACAAATTTGCGGGAGTGGTTAGATGCGTTCAGAACTATAGATTGGAAGGGAATAAAAAGCAATCTCGAGTATTCGGGACTAATGCCAATGCTCGGATTGACTAATACCCTAGGGGGGTATACACTAAATAAATGATTGCATCCAAGGAAAAGTTAGTTCGTCGTCTCAAGATTATTGAAGGACAAGTGCGTGGTTTACAGGAGATGGTTGAAAAAGGAGCGTATTGCATTGATGTCATTACTCAAACCTCGGCTGTAAAGCAAGCACTTTCAGGTATTGAGGACGTCATGATGGAAAATCATTTGAGCACTTGTGCATTAGACCAGATGAAAAAGGGTAAGGAAAATAAAGCAAAGGAAGAGATTTTGAAGGTATATCGCTTGAAACGTAAATAAAATGAATACTACCCAAACATACAAAGTAAAAGGTATGCACTGTGCCTCGTGTGCAAGCATCATTGAAAAAACCTTCAAAAAGACTGATGGCGTTCATTCCGTTGAAGTAAACTACGGAACCGAGACCGCAAAACTTGCCTATGATGAGACAAAGACTAATCCGCATCATTTATCTGAAAAAATAGAGAAGCTCGGCTATACCCTTGTGGTTCCAACAGCTGAAAGTATGGGAATGTCGCCAGATGAACATGCTGCACATCTTGGAATAAACCAGTCAAAGAAGGAAAAACTTAAAGAAGTTTCGGATATGAGAACAAAAGTCATATCTGTTATCCCGCTCGCTATTTTCAGTATTTTTGTCATGGCATGGGATATTCTCGCTCAATTCCATATTGTCGGAGGAATGTCGTACAACCTTAAAGAGTTCTTCCATCACCTCTTGCCCATATTCGCTACCTACACGCTGTTTGTCGTCGGTAAACCTTATCTTATGGGATTTTATCGGTTCTTTCGCTATGGCAAGGCAAATATGGACACCCTTATTGGTATCGGAACGTCAGTAGCATTTTTATACAGTTTCATCATTACCGCTTTTGAAGAACCGCTCCGTGCTTTTATCAATGTTGAGCATAGTTACTACGATGTAACCATAGTCGTCATTGCATTTATTACACTCGGTAAATATCTCGAAGCTCGTTCAAAAATTAAAACAGGCGATGCTATTGAAAAACTCCTTAACCTCCAAGCTAAAACCGCCCTTGTTGTTCGTGATGGAAAAGAAGTAGAAATACCAATCGACCAAGTGAAGCATGGCGATTTGATTATAGTAAAACCTGCAGGGAAAATACCTGTAGACGGGATATTAACCGAAGGAAGCTCCTTTGTTGATGAAGCAATGATAACAGGAGAACCGATACCTGTTGAGAAGCAAATCGGAGACACTGTTGTTGCAGGTACTATAAATACTTCAGGTTCTTTTATTTTCAAAGCTACAAAAATAGGTTCTGAAACCATGCTTGCAAATATAGTAAAAATGGTTGAAGAAGCACAAGGTAGCAAAGCACCTATTCAGGCAATGGCAGATAAAATATCGGCAGTATTTGTGCCTATTGTTCTCGTACTATCTTTTGTCTCACTTGGGTTATGGCTGCTGATTGGAACACAATATCTCGGCTTTTCCCAAGCTCTGTCGTACGGACTTGTCTCCTTTGTGGGAATACTTGTCATTGCATGTCCCTGTGCTCTTGGTCTTGCCACACCTACGGCTATCATTGTTGGTGTTGGGAAAGGAGCTCGTGAAGGGATATTGATAAAAGACGCAGGAACACTTGAGAAACTTCACAAGGTAACTGTTGTGGTTGTAGATAAAACAGGTACCATTACCAAAGGAAAACCTGAACTTGTATCCATTCAGAATAATTCTGATATGGAAGACAATGCCCTGATTTCAATACTTGCTACGCTTGAAAACAAATCTGAACATCCCATTGCTCATGCGATTGTCTCGTACGCTACAGAGAAAAACATTACTCTTTCAGATATAGTCAATTTTGAAGCAGTGAAAGGAAAAGGATTGAAGGGTTTGATAAACGGTACTGAATACTTTGCAGGGAATATAAAAATAATTGAAGACCTCAACCTGTCTTTTGATAGAAAACTGCTAGATGCAGGGACAATGGAAGGAAAAACACCAATTATCCTAGCGGCAAAAGATGGTGTGCTGGGCGTTGTCATGGTTGCAGATGCAATCAAACCCGAGGCAAAAGAAGCGATAGCGAAGCTCCACAAGCTAGGTATCAAAACTGTCATGCTTACAGGTGATAATCAAAACACCGCAAACTATATTGCAAACCAAGTTGGTATTGATGAAGTGGTAGCCGAAGTATTACCAGAAGACAAGCTCAATAAAATAAAAGAATTGCAACAGAAAGGAAACATCGTTGCAATGACAGGTGATGGGGTAAACGATGCCCCAGCACTTGCCCAAGCAGATGTGGGTATTGCTATGGCAACAGGAACGGATGTAGCGATTGAAAGTGCTGGTATTACACTCCTTCATGGGGATATTTCCAAGCTAGTAAAAGCAATCCGTCTTTCTAAGCTCACTATGAGAGGAATAAAACAAAACTTGTTCTGGGCTTTTTTCTACAATGTCATCGGTATCCCTTTGGCAGGAGGATTGTTCTACCCGATGTTTGGTTGGCTCTTGAACCCCATCTTTGCAGGTCTCGCTATGGCATTTTCAAGCGTATCAGTTGTCGGGAACTCACTTCGTCTTAAAACTAAAAAATTATAAACATCATGAATAATCAAGAAACCAATATAAATACACAAACATATACATTCCACGTGAGCGGTATGCACTGCAAAGCTTGTGTATTCCTCACAGAAAGTGAACTAATGGATTTGCCACATGTTACTGCTGCAAAGTCAGACCTCGTAAACAACTCTGTAGTACTTACAGGTAATTTTGGGAACCAGTCAGAAGAAGAAATTGCCGCAGAGCTGACCAATTTACTAGAAAGGCACGGCTACACAGTTTCTGTCGAAAAAAAAACTAAAAATGTAAAGTGGTCAGACTTTAAGATTGCAGTTCCAATAGCTTTGGTATTCATCGTATTGTTCGTTGTGTTGCAAAAAATAGGAATTGTAAATCTCGTCGATGCCAGCAAGGTAACCTACGGTACGGCATTTGTTATTGGCATTATCGCTTCGCTTTCAACTTGTATGGCAGTCGTCGGCGGTTTACTACTTTCTATGTCGGCAACGTTTGCAAAGGAGGGCGACAAGGTAAGACCACAGCTATTGTTCCATGGTGGTCGTATAGTCTCTTTCTTTATTTTAGGGGGTGTTATTGGAGCGATAGGTTCAGCTTTTACATTGAACACCTCTGCAACATTTATCCTTGGGCTTGTTATTGGACTGGTGATGCTGGTACTAGGCATTAACCTTTTGGATGTTTTCCCATGGGCAAAGAAGCTTCAACCATCTATGCCAAAGTTCATCTCAAAGCGTGCCCATGGAGCAACGAAGCTCAACCATACACTCACACCACTCATCGTGGGCGTCATTACCTTCTTCTTGCCGTGTGGCTTCACACAGTCCATGCAAATCTATACGCTCTCTACAGGGTCATTTCTCAAAGGAGGGCTTACAATGCTCGCATTCGCCCTTGGAACGCTTCCTGTGCTTGCTCTCATTAGTTTCAGCTCATTCAGTATCCATAAGAGCTCAAAGGCAGGCATTTTCTTCAAAACAGCAGGGCTTATTGTCATTCTGTTTGCTATCTTCAACCTCCTCAACAGTTTGGTAGTCATCGGATTTCTACCGCCATTATTCAATTTTTAGTATAATCAGCATTATGAACAAAACAGCACTCGCAATCGTTATAGGAGCAGTCATCGTTGGAGGTGCTTTTTTCCTCGTCAAACCATCAGCACCAAAAGTCGCTGATGCTCCTGCAAATAACGTATCTATGGTAGATGGAAAACAAATCATCGAAATAAGTGCTAAGGGTGGTTATCAACCACGCAAAAGTATCGCTAAGGCAGGTATTCCAACAATCATCCGTTTTGATACGAAAGGCACTTTTGACTGCTCGTCTTCGGTACGTATTCCAAGTATGAACATCAGCCAAGTGTTGCCCCAGACAGGCAGTACCGATATAGATGTTGGTACTCAAAAGGTTGCAACACTTCAGGGAACCTGTGGTATGGGTATGTATCCGTTCGAAGTAGATTTTCAAGGATAACTACTGACACGTTCTATTAAAACATTCAAAGTCCGCTATCTTGCAAAGGGTAGACGGACTTTTACTATTCCTTAAGGTATCTGCTTTTCATCCATCAAAAAACATTGAACTTACGAATGGGTACACTTCGAGCTTTGTCATTACAGAACTTCACAAGATTGATGTAAGCAAGAAGATGGATTTGAACCGTGATAGTTTCAGAAACAATGGACACTCGCTTCAGTTCTACACCAACTCACACTCACTGGTTATCTATGACAAGGTACACGACCTAAAAAAACCTAATAACCGAGCAATGGACAAAGACCAGAACTCGCTACAGCTTTCTCTCTTTGACACTCTTATCGTCAAAGAGAATAAAGAGATATTGCGTATCGAAGCTCGGCTGACGAAGAAAGTAAAAATGAACGCAATTTTGAAGTCATTAGGGTTGTCAGAAAATCCTACCTTCAAAGATGTCTTCAAAAAAGACCTCTGCCAGAAAATACTGCTCAATTACTGGGATGTATTGATAAAGGCAGGTATAAAAGCCAAAAAGGAAAGGTCGTTGCTTGTAAAGAAAAGTAAAGTATAATAAAGATATGAAAAAGGATTTCTACACAGCAGAAGAGCTGGCAACCAAACTTCAGGTCAATATAATGACCATCTATCGCTATATCAAGGCAAAAAAACTACTGGCGTATAAAATTGGAAAGGAATACAGGATTGCAGAGCGAGAGTTTACAAAGTTCTTAGATAAAGCAAAAACAAAATGAAAGCCATCATTTTAGCCCGAGAAAGCGATAAAAATCAGGACAGTAATGATGCACAGCTGTCTCGTATCTTGGACTATGTCAAAAGCAAAGAGCTTGAAGAGTGGAAGGTCATCAAGCTCAAAGAAAGCTCCACGAAGGGATACCGAACAAAGTTTCAAGAAATCATCGAAGTAATAAAGAAGTCCAAGGAAACAATTGCCGTTGTAGTGGATACGGTAGACCGACTACAAAGAAGTTTTCGAGAGAGTGTGGTCTTTGATGAGCTACGCAAAGCAGACAAGGTAGAACTTCATTTCTACCGTGAAAATCTCGTCATCAATAGAAAATCAAATAGTGCCGACATTCTTCGTTGGGATATGGGCGTTATGTTTGCAAAGAGTTATGTTTTGCAATTAAGCGATAACCTCAAACGAAAGCACGATAAGATGAGGGAAGATGGCGAAATAACAGGTGCACCACCAATCGGCTACAAAAGCATTTACAATGACAATCCTTTACGAGTTAGAAGAATAAGTGTTGTACCAGACGATAAAGCTCATTTCATCGTTCGTATTTTTGAGGAATATGCAAAAGGTGATGTGTCTGTAAAAACTCTCGCTGACCGAATGTATAAGCTCGGCTTCAGAAGCAAGGTAAATGAAAAGGTAAACCAAGGTATGATTTTCAAAACCTTGAACGACACCTTCTACTACGGCTATGCATATTCACGCACCAACAAGTTGCGATACAGGCACGGATATAAGCCCATCATCTCAAAAGAATTGTTCGATAAATGCCAAGAGGTAATGGAGCGACACAACAAAGTTCCAACGAAATACGCAGCGAAACCCTTTGTATTCAGAGGTCTTATTGTGTGCGGTAAGTGTGGCGGTGTTGTAGGCGGTCAGATTAAGAAAGGTAAGTACGCCTACTACAGCTGCTCTGGTTTCAAGGATTGCAAAAGGGTGTATGTGCCAGAAGTAGACCTCCTGAAGCAGGTATACAGCGTTCTAGACGGCTTTAAGCTGTCTGACGAGAAGATAGAAGAGATTACGCAAGGACTGAAGGAAATTGGCGAAAACGAAAACAGATTTTATCGAAAGAATGTAAATGCATTAAAAGGACAGCACGATAAATACGAAGTGAGGATAAAACAAATGTACGAAGACCGTCTCGACGGACGTATTACGGCTGAAATGTATGACAGCTTTCTGCGAGAGTACAAAGAAAAGCAAGCTGAAGTACTTGGCGAAATGCAGGACCACTCTGATGCAGACGAACAGTTCTATCTCACTGCAAATATGACGTTAAATATAGCTAAACGAGCAAAAGAGATATTCATAAGTTCCGAAGTGGACGAAAAAAGACAATTTCTTGGTTTCCTACTTCAGAACTGCGTGCTAAACGAAAAAAACCTACAGTTTACCTTGGTTTCTCCCTTCAATCTGCTGCTTAATAACAGCGATAGTCTTACTATGCGGTCACTACTGGATAATCTTCGAACCTATTTCCGAGAACATCCCGAAGAAAGGCACTAATGCGGACTCGGTTTTGAGAAGCAATTTTGCGGGAGGAGGATTCGCAAAACCGAGACTAAGTTTTTTGAAATTCGGCAGGGGTTTGGGCTTCCGCCCCGCAGGAGGGTGCGGGAGGAATGCGGGGCGGATTCTTTTTTTGGCGGGCGGGCATTCACTTATAAAATTAACATTTTATAAGTCATCTATTTTCAAAAACTACCGTTTTTGCATCTATCCACCTATCTCCTTGATTTTCAACTATTTTGATATCTATATTTCTATCCTCAAAAATTCTTTCAAGTATCTTTTTATCACCCTCTCTAATTCTTTTTTCATTTTTTATTTCATCCTTATGCAACCAAAAAATACTGTCTCCGTTTTTTGCAACATCATCAGTATAATTATCTAGAACTTTGTATTTTTCATCGAGCAATACTTTGTATGTTTTAATAGCCAAATGTGCAACCACTCCTTCCTTATTGATAATGCTTTCTATATTTCCATAATAATGATATGGGAAAGTTTTTCCGAATAAACTAATAAGTTTATCTTCAATATTTTTTTCAATATCATTATCATCCTTAAAACTGAATACATCTATCACCTCATAATTTTGATGCATAGATTTTCTCATCAAAATACTGCCATTGTGAATGATGTATAATAGGTTTACATTTTTAAAAATTTCTTCCATATTTATATGTTATTAAGAACGAGAATTAGGATTCCACCCAGCTGGAGGATTATTTAAATCAGTAAACTGTGGAGAAGTATTTTGAACAGGTTTCTTTAGCCCCATAATCTCATTTGCTTTTGAAATCAATCCGTAAGGATTGTTAAATTGATCTCGATTTGTTGCACTATCCTGCCATTCTTTTGGGTCAACATATTTACCAGATTGAATGAGTTCAAGTTTTTCATTTATAACTCTTTTTTCTTCATCATTAAAATCAAAAGCATTAGCTATCTTTTTGAAAGAATCAAAATTAGTAGTCATAAATGCTTTTTCAACCAACAAATCACGAATTATATCTTTTAGGTTTATGTCGACAGGAATTTTATCAAGATTAAATGATAATTCCCCAAGATCATTAAGATTTTTTTCACCTCTAATTACATCCTTTGCTGTTTCCATTAGTTGTCGAGAAGAAATCTTACTTAAGCGACCTGCATTATCAAGGTTTTGCAATTTCTCTTGAAGAGAATTAAATTTTTCAGCCATAGATTTTTCTTCTGAAAAATCTTGAGTTAAAAATTTTAAGTAATTTTCTTTTACTACTTCATTGTTTTTTGCAACTTCGACCTCATTAGAAGTTGCAGAAATAGGGTTTTCAGTTTTTTCTGTTTCAGAAATATTTAATTGCTCGTTAGAAACGGTCTCACTCTGTTCAAGTTTTTGTGATTCTTTTGATTCCATAGTTGGATTTTTAAATGTTTCAATTTTCTTTTCCAATTCTGGAATAGAATATCTCATATTATCAAGTTTATTATGAATACTACTCATTTCTGATTCATACCATGATAACTCCTTTTTTGAGACGAGTTGGAAATTCTCCTTATATCCTTTCTCTAACTCGTCATATCTGTTTTGTAACCTTATTCTCTCTTCTTGTAAAAACTTTAATTTATTCAATTCTTGTTGTAGTTCGGGAGAAGTAGTTTCCGCATTTTCATTAGCAAGCTCATTTTTACTTTCAGAAATAATATTTTCAACTTCTTGATTTATTGTTTCCAATTCTTTTTCAACACCAGTTTCATTTTTTATTTTTTCAAATGTCGGCTGGTCAAGATCAATAGAATTAGATTTATTAATTTCTTCAGAAGTTTCATTTTTAAATGACTTTCCTTCCTCATCTAAATAAGTTAAAAGCTCCTCTTTTGAGACTTCTTTTTGTTCCAAATTTTCAGGATTAACTTTTGGAATTTCCTTATTTTCAAGATTATTTTTATTTACATCTTCTGGTGTAGACATATAATTATTTATTTAAAATTTCCCTTTTAATTTGTTCAATCTTTGCTTTTTCAAGTTTCTTTTTAAAACCCCCAATAACACCTTTTCTTTTAGTGCGAAGTTCAGAAAATTTTAATTCGACACTCTTTTTCAGATTGGAAATACGATTTGACATACGATGCTATTTTAGCATTTTCCGACTTTTTTATCCATAGGGAGATTCTTTGTGTGCGCACGGGTGGGTGGGGCAAACACAAGTATGATTTAGAAATCTCGGCTTTGCCGAGATTTCAATAGTCGTATTTTGATGTTCTAATGCCCGCCCGCCAAAAAAAGAATCCGCCCCGCATTCCTCCCGCACCCTCCTGCGGGGCGGAAGCCCAAACCCCTGCCGAATTTCAAAAAACTTAGTCTCGGTTTTGCGAATCCTCCTCCCGCAAAATTGCTTCTCAAAACCGAGTCCGCATTAGTGCCTTTCTTCGGGATGTTCTCGGAAATAGGTTCGAAGATTATCCAGTAGTGACCGCAACGAATGCAGTTCGGAAAAATCTGCCGAAAAAATGGAAGCTCGCCCGCCG
>CAZSWF010000005.1:0-48674 GCA_964610995.1 uncultured Candidatus Saccharibacteria bacterium | reverse complement strand
CGGCGGGCGAGCTTCCATTTTTTCGGCAGATTTTTCCGAACTGCATTCGTTGCGGAAGCGGTGAGATTCGAACTCACGGCCCCCTTACGAGGGCTCCTGTTTTCAAGACAGGTGCAATCGACCACTCTGCCACGCTTCCAATCGTGCTTCTACTGTCGAAGTGATGCCACTGTACCATATGAGATATGTATTTTCAACGGTGCTGTGGTAGGCTAGCTATATGAAATATCTCGGCATAGACTATGGGACAAAGCGGGTAGGGGTAGCTATCTCGGACGACGCGGGGTCGTTCGCATTTCCCAAGGCAATATGTGAGACCCGTACCGCAGTAGCCGAGATCGCAGACATATGCAAAGCAGAGCGAGTAGAGGCGATCGTGATCGGAGAGTCGCTGGCGAGCAATGGAGAACCCAACGAACTTGCATCTCTTGTCCAAACGTTTAAAGCGCAACTCGTGGTCGCAACGACACTCCCTATATATTTTGAGCGAGAAGGTTTCTCTAGCTTTGAAGCCCACCGATACCAAGTAGACAGAGGTGCACGCGACGACTCTGCTGCAGCGATCATTTTGCAGCGGTTTCTTGATAAACAACAAAAATAGTGTAGTATCGATTTCAGATTGGACTATTGCCTAGTTCCTCTCCAAGGTTCACCGGAGCTGCTGAAAAGTACCATCCCCGGGATCATCGTTCTTTATCATTATGCAATTGTAGGGCCTGGTTTACTATGCACCCCGACATTGCTTTATTTGCAAGTGAGCGAGAGTTCACGTGCTTCATCGGGGACACTATTGTCCCATTTGTATCTTGGTTTATATACAAATACCAACGTCTTTCTAGGGGAATGTTTGGTAGGATCTTCAGATCTTTGACATCATAAGCCAAGAACAATAAAACAATTATGCGAGCCAAAGCTACGCACGTCAGCGAATGCTGAAAAACTTTCCGCCCAATTACTGGGCGGATTTTTCTTGCTCAATTCTTCATTCGCCATTAGACTGCGGGCATGGAACACATAACACTCGATGAATTTAAAAAAGTGGAAGCACGGATAGGGAAAGTGCTCGCAGCAGAAGCAGTAGAAGGCTCTGAGAAACTGATCAAGCTCTCGCTCGACTTCGGTGAAGAAACTCCACGACAAATACTCTCGGGTATACGACAGTGGTATACACCAGAGTCTCTCGTGGGCAAGCAGCTACTGTTTGTCACCAACCTTGCACCACGATCAATGATGGGACTCGAATCACACGGCATGCTCATGGCGGTGGATGGAGTAGATGGTAAGCCTGTATTTCTTATCCCTGAAACAACTGTCGAAGTGGGAAGTAAGGTGCGATAGTCTTTATACATGTACGCTTGTAGCGTATACTTGTATACGTGTCGCATTCATTTCATCACAGTACTGCGGGTATAGCTATCACTGATACTACACTTCGCATTATCAAACTCTCACATCATGCACATCGACGTGTATCTAGTGTGCACGCGACTGTCCCTGTACCCGAAGGCGCAGTCAAACATGGCGAGATCATCGACAGTGGTGCAGTCGTCGCACTATTGAAACGTGTCGCTCGTGAATACAAACTTCGTGATGTGTGTATAGTAGTGCCGTCGTCGTGTGTACTGATGAGTACTATCGTACTGGAGCCTCAGGTACCAGTCGCACGCGCGGTAGCTGCACATCTAGAAAAAAAGGGGATTGATGCGGGAGCTCATGTCGTGGAGTATCGAGTCCGCTCGACCAATGGCGCTGGTGCAGTCGTCGACATTCACGCACTCCCGATAGCTATCGCCAAAGACTACGTACGTATCGCAACCATGGCAGGGATGACTGTGATCGGACTCTTTGATGCGTCGTACGCAGCTGCACACGCACTGATCGGGAAAAAGGAACCAAGTATACTCGTCACTATCGAAGCACTGCGCACAACGGTTGCTCTCATAGTCGACGGCGTGAGTGTGCAATCCACCGAGACTGCGTATGGAGGAGCGACCATGCTCGCACAGGTGGCAAAAGAGCGCGACGTCAGTGTACGAGATGCACAGACATTGCTACAGCATGTAGGGCTCGATCTCGGCGACAAAGAACTCTTTGCGCTCGTCTCTGAAAAAGCAGACCTCATCGTCGAAGACGTCACCAGTACCTCGATCATGCCGTACCAAAAGAAAAGCACGCTTGCGATCGACCAACCGATCGATCGAGTCTATGTCACTGGAGCATATGCGAGTGTGCAGCACCTGGCAGACTATCTCAGTGCCCGACTACGTATGCCTGTCGTACTCGGCAACCCATGGCAAAAATGCTTCTCATTTGATGACTACATACCCACTATCATGCACGATGATGCACACCAGTACGCAACGAGTATTGGAGCGCTCATGTGTGCTCCTGCCACACTGAACCTCTTGCCTCGCATGCAGAAGCGACTACTCGTACGCAGACGAATCACTCGTCGGACGGTCGCCATAGTAGTGGTATGTATCGTCGCGGTTCTCGCCGGCTTTGGCGTGTCGATACTTGTTCGGGGGATAAGTTCTTCACAAAATACTCTGGTGGTGGTACAGTAGCGTAGCCCCTCAGGCATAAAGCCCTCGTAGTTAAATGGATATAACTGCGGACTTCTAAGCCGTTATTCTTGGTTCGATTCCAGGCGGGGGCACATATATAGAGCAATGCGCTCTTAGCTCAGTTGGTAGAGCAGCGCTTTTACACAGCGAAGGTCGGGGGTTCGAATCCCTCAGGGCGCACAAAGGTCATTAATTAAAACTAATATAATATATACACATATGTCATTTGGAGAAAAAGGAATGGAGCAAAAACACTGGAGTCAGGACAACCTTGAAATTGCCATAAAAAAATTACAGGAAGGCAGACCGACGTTTGGATCAGATGGTAATACTCGGGAAGAAAACGGAAACTATTTTGCCATGGGATTTGAAGTATTGGAACCAGAATATAATGCGTTTTTAGATAAATTTGAAGAAATTTCTGGAGAAGTCATTGAGCGAAAAAACCAAGAACTAGATCAAGCTGCGTAATTAATTATATTAATATCAAACTATGATTGAACGCTTTCCATTATCGGTTTCAGAATCTGATCAAAAAAATTTAGAGCACGAAGAACAAGTGCTTCGACTAAAGGAATCATTTTTTCATGAAGTTGTTACCTCTAAAATAATTGATACATACGAAAAAGAAATGGAACGCGTAGGATATAGTCCTGAGCAGATAAATAGTTTGCGTGAAAAAATTATTGAACTATCTGTGGATAAAAGAGAGTCGCTATACGCGTTTCCTTGGGAGCTGAAACAGCGAGCACTTCCCGCATTTCTTAATAAAATAAAAGAAGGAAATGAAACAGTTGAATCTATGGTAGATAAACTTATTGAAGCTTCTGAAAAACAACATCGTCGAATCGGATATCATGCAACAAATGAAAATATTATTCCAAAAGAAGAGCGCTCAAACGGTCAGTTGGTAAAATCGTGGGTGATTTATGGAAGAGAAAAAGACCACCGTGATAATGATTTACCAATGGCGTATTATAGTTTTGATTATGAAAATTTGTATCGAGTGAAAAATCCCAATTATATTTATGTAGTAAGTATTCAGGAAAATGAACGAAGTGGTCATCGAAAAGATGGTAATAATGAATGGGGCAGGGCACCATCGTTAACTGTAATAGAAAAAATTAATTTGAAAGAAGTAGATGAAATTGTTCAGGAGATGCTTAATGAAGAAATAAAAAAAGCCGCTTCCAATCAGAATACTGATACGTTAGCGGCCTAAAATTTTTCGTTGTCGATTGAGCTTTTTTGAAAGATCTGTTTGTTTATTTTTCCATCTCATGACAGGTTTTGATGTATTACCATCGAGTACCTGTCTTGTCCGGATAATACTTACAAGGGTAGAACCTAGCATTTGCTTAATTTTCATATTTTCAGTTTTGTGCTATTATATACTATATATATGAAAATGTCAAGTGTTACTATTTTGCTCGAAACCGATGCGTTTCTCATCATCAACAAACCATCAGGTCTGCGCACCCATGGCGATGGCAAGTCTGTCGTACCTACCGTTGTGGACTGGATAGTGAAAGAGCGGCCGGAGATAGTGGGGGTAGGGGAAAATATGGAGGTAGATGGCAAGGTTATTGAGCGACCTGGCATAGTACACCGACTCGACGAAGAAACGTCGGGGTGTCTCGTGATCGCGAAAACACAGGAAGCATTTGAATACTTGAAGCAGCAGTTTAAAGATAGAAAGGTAGAAAAGGAATATCACGCATTTGTGTGGGGGCATTTCAAAGAAGCAAATGGGGTAGTAGACGCACCGATCGGACGAAGTAATGGCGATTTCCGGAGGTGGCAGGCGGGTAGAGGAGTGCGAGGTGAGGTGCGCGAAGCGTTGACCAAGTGGGAAGCAGTGCACCAGTTTGAGAACAAGGCAGGTGAGAAGTTTACTCTTGTGCATCTGTGGCCCAAAACGGGGCGTACACACCAGTTGCGTGTCCACATGAAGTACCTACAGCGACCCATTGTCTCAGACTCGCTCTATGCACCCACCTTTCCCCATGCGCTTGGCTTTGCTCGAGTGGCGCTCCATGCCCGACGGATCTCATTTGTGGGGCCTGATGGGGCACAGGTCATGGTAGAGGCGCCTTACCCAGAGGATTTTGGGGCGGCGGTAGCCCGGTGGAGCCCAGGTCTTGCACAGGAGAGCAAATCGTGATAGATTGGAGACCTTATGGCATTTACTCCAGTAGATATCGAGAAACGCAAAGCAACCGAGTTTAGCTCAGGGGACACAGTCCGCGTCTGGTCTAAAATCGAAGATAAGGGCAAGTACCGTCTCCAAGCATTTGAAGGGCTCGTACTTGCGCGCAAGCACGGTACATCTCCGTCAGCGACATTCACTGTTCGCAAGGTGTCCAACGGTGTAGGTGTAGAGCGTATCTTCCCATTGTACTCACCAATGATCGACAAGATCGAAGTCACCAAAAAGGCAAAGACTCGCCGAAGCAAGCTCTATTACATCCGAGACAAGGCTACCAAGGAAATCCGTCGCAAGATGAAGCAGATCCTCGGAGGCAAGATCGCTGTCGAAGCCGAAGAAATGGCAGAGATCGAAGCAGCTTCAGAGAACGCTCCCGAAGTCGAAGCAACAACACAGGAATAAACAAACACCACCCGAGACGGTGGTGTTTGTTTTTATTTGCTTTGCAGGGCCTTTTTGGTATAGTGTCCAATACATTCACATGAATGCACCCTGCGCGGGTGGCGAAACTGGTAGACGCACTACCTTGAGGTGGTAGCGGGAGCAATCCCTTGGAGGTTCAAGTCCTCTCTCGCGCACAAATGAAAATCCCGAAAGGGATTTTTGTGTTACACTCTCGACATGCAAGATCACGCAGTACGACGATACTTTTATGGGGGACTTCTGTTGGTGGGAGCAATCCTGACCGCACTGATCCTTTGGCCATTTGCCAAGGTAATCATTCTCTCACTCGCACTCTCTGCGGTACTGTATCCGGTACACCGCTTCCTCAAACGCAAGCTTGGTGTGTCGTGGGTGGCGGCACTGCTGACGATTATTCTTTTTATTATCGTACTATGTATCCCGCTGTTTACGGTGGGCACGCTCGTCTTCCAGCAAACTCAGAGCATCCAGATGTGGGTGGTAGAGCACGGCGGCTTTGACAACATCACCAGCCTTTTTAACCAGTCGATCAGTCGTATGGTCCCAGGCGGTGTGATCAATCTCAACGAAAGTATTACTGCAGTAGTGGGCAACCTCTCTGCGCAAGTCGGAAGTGCGTTTAGTGCGACACTCGCAACACTCTTTAGTTTCACCCTTGTGATTCTCTCAATGTTTTATTTCCTCAAAGATGGACTCAGATGGAAGGAGACATTACTGCGTCTGAGCCCACTTTCAGATGCAAGTGACCACGCCATCATCGAAAAGATGCGTTTGGCAGTCAACGGTATTGTGAAAGGGTACTTGCTCATCGCAATCATTCAAGGAGTGCTCATGGGTGTAGGGCTCTGGATATTTGGCGTACCCAACGCAGCGCTCTGGGGTGTGCTCTCTGGTATTGCATCACTGATCCCGACGATCGGTACAGCATTGGTCGCTATACCTGCCATACTCTACCTCATCATTGCAGGAGATAGTGCACAAGCGATCGGCTTTGCGATATGGGCTGCAGCTATCGTGGGTACAGTCGACAATGTATTGAACCCATTCCTCGTCGGACGCAAGATCGACATTCATCCACTCCTTGTCCTGTTCTCTATATTGGGGGCGCTCGCACTCATGGGTCCGATCGGTATACTCATTGGTCCACTTGCGATCTCATTTATGTACGCACTGGTGAGTGTGTACAAGACAGAAACAAAGGACTAAGGTACTGCGTATGAAAGAAACATTTCCGGGAAATACTACACAAGGTTCAAACGAATCCAACGAGCGACGTGTAAAGACGATCGAGATAAAAGTCGGCGAGCAGACTTATCAACTCGAAGCGGAATCGTATGATTTTGAGTATCCCAAAAATATTCAGGAAGAAACGGGGATAGTTGGGTATGAGAGGATAATTATTTCAACTGAAGATTTTGAAATTCCTGTAAAAAAAATTCTTCGTGAACTTTCTAATGGAGAATATCCCGATAAATGTTTAACGCATGTTATGGGTGGATATGCACATAAAGAGGATAAACCTGAAATGATGCAGGATTTTGCTAAAGATAAGTTTTTTCTTCAAAAGATTTATGACGTTGATACTATAAAAAGAAAACGTAGTAAAAATACTCCTGTTGGTAATTTATTTAATTATTCAGCAAGTCCGAGTGATAAAGATTATAGAACTGAAAAAAGATCAACCTTCTCTCTTTTTAAGAAAAATATCGATGGTTCAAGAGAAAAAGTTGTCACAGATGAATATATCGGAAATATTACGAATTATGAGGATAAGTTGGCTAGTGGTGATTATTTTGCAGCAACAACAGAATCTGGTTTCAATACATTAGCATCAGATTATTGGAATGAGAAGGGTGAATTCTATGTCGGATTTCCTTTATTTGGTACGGATAACCTATATAATGAATATTTAGAAGAATCTCTTAAAGAATATTCGTCAATAGCTGAAAAATCTGATGGATATTATCCATTAAAAACTCCTTGGATGTACCCGCTATCGTCAATAATGATACTTTATTTTCTTAGTAAGAATAAGAAGAATATTGATGTAGCTTATTCAGATAAGAGTTGGGGAAGAATTGAGTCAAAAGAAACTTTAGCTGGGTCAGACTTTTCTAAAATAATGGATGAATTTATTAAAGACAACCCAAACAGTGGCTCAATAAATACACTTGATTTTAATAAAGCATTAGCAAAATTTTTTCCAAATGGAAGAAATGCAAACTATTTGGGTGGTAATAGAGCAGAATACCAAATCCCTATTTTCATAGGTCACGACAAAATCCCGCAACTCTCTTGGGGGCATGCAAAATACGCTCATTATTTTAACGAAAAAGGTCTCAATTTCTTCAAATTCAAACATGCGGATCATTTGCCACAGAAAAATCCTGAAGTTTAGTTTATTTTAAGTGATATAATATTTTCATGCATATGTATCTCGGTCTCATTGGTTCACTCATCGGTCTTGTCGTTTCGCTCTATATTTATCGGCAAAAGAAAAAGAAGGTAAAACTCATCTGCCCTCGTGAGAGTAACTGCGAAAAGGTAGTGCACTCGACGCATGCGACCACGCTCGGTATGCGCAATGAAATACTCGGCATCCTCTACTACGGTGCAGTGGGAGTGCTGTATATGGCGGTGACGTATATGCCACAGCTTCTGACTGCACCTCTCGTCTGGATACTCGTGATCATGACTAGTGTGGGAGTTGTGTTTTCTATCTACCTACTCGCACTGCAGGGCCTGGTGATCCGTGCGTGGTGTATGTGGTGTCTCGGATCAACACTTGCGACCACACTTCTTGCGATTTCATTGTTTCATTTGCCAAGTACGGACTTCATCGCACTTGTTGCGTCGCAGCGTCTATGGTGGGTGATCATTCACAACATCGGCTTTGTCCTCGGGCTTGGGGGTGCGACGATCACTGATATATTCTTTTTCCGATTTCTCAAAGATGGACGCGTGAGCGAAGAAGAAAAGGCAACTATGGATGCACTCTCTGGGCTCATATGGGTAGGACTTGCGATACTTGCAGTCTCGGGACTCATGCTCTATCTCGCAGACATCCCACGACTCTCTGTCTCACCCAAGTTTGCTCTCAAGGTGGTAGTAGTCGGTGTGATCACGGTGAACGGATTCTTGCTCAACTTGCTCGTAGCACCACGAATGCGTATGTTCTCATTTCAAAACATTATCCCTGTGCAACGGTTTCGTAGACTCGCATTTGCACTCGGGGGTGTCTCGATCGTGAGTTGGTATGTAGCATTTCTCTTGGGATCGTTTCGCAAGATTGATCTGAGCTTTTATGGAGGGCTCGGGGTGTATGTAGGACTTCTGATCATTGTGATCATGGGGAGCCAGATAGCTGAGTACATTGTTGCGCGACGTCGGGGACTGTCTCCACATAGCCTGCCGACAGTTCCCAAAGGGGAGTAAATCTGGTATAACGAGGAGCACGCGAAATAACACATGGGGCTTATGGTGTAACGGTTAACACTGAGGTTTGTGGAACCTTCGATTCGGGTTCGATTCCCGATAGGCCCCCAAAATTTGCTATAATTTTTTAGATATGGATCAATCAATAGAAAGACTGGAAAATACGCAAGAAAAAGCAGACGCGCTAAAGACAATTATTGAGCTTGCAAAAAATGCTGGACTAACAGATGTCCAGCTTACTGCAGAGAGAGAATTGGAATTGATCAATCCTCCTGTTAGAGAAAAAATAATTGAAAGTTCGTCAGAGCAAATTTTTGAGGAAAACACCCAACAAAAGAAAGAAAAAATCGAAAATAGTGAAGAGGTGAATCAGCAGGTCCAACAATTGAAAGATGAGATCATGCAGAAGTTTCAAGTTGAGAATAATACGGAACCACTCGAGTCCAAGTCATTACCTGAATTTGGACCATTTACAACATTTTCTCAATCTGTTTCAGATTTTAAGGAAGGTAAAATAAGCACCTCTCCAGGGAGGCAGCGATTTACTTATAACCCTACATCTGGAGAATTATTGCCATCACGTGAAGGTTTGGAGCTGGCAAGCCTCGGGGCATTTAGTCGATTACAAGAAACATTTGATTTTACTCCCAAAATTGATTTTGATTTACCGATAGAACAACTTGAGTTTAGACCAGCTATCATTGGTACTGATGGCGCTGTCATACAAAAAGGAGAAATACGAAAACTTGATAGCGCGACTATCACATCAGGAACAGAAGAAGTTGTACCCATAAGGAATGTTGAAGTACAGAAGGAGCGAAGTATTGAAGGAGTTCAGTATCAAGAATACTCTAAGCAATTTACATATTTTGATAAAGGTGAAGGTACTTCATTTGAGACTTCGGATGATTCAAGAAGTAATATATATTCTTATAATCCACAAACTGGTGAGGTCTTACCACGAAAAGAAGGATGGGAATATGCAAAATCAAACCCCTCATTCTTGGTGCATAAATATTTCGATCATAGCTTATTTGGTGAAAAATGGAATATTCCACTTGATGAATTGCGTTTCATTCCAGCAAAGGTAAACTCAAATGGTGTTCTTATTCAAAAAGGAAGAATTATTGCTCCGTAGTTTAGATTTCTATTATTCTCCCTAGAAAATAAAAGTGATTTGTATCACATGCACCCCACTCATTCAAAAAAAGATATATGGATAGAGATAGCGACGTTTTTTGTTGCGCCTGTAGTTTTGATTTATAGCGGTGTCATCGGGCTACAGTGGAGAGTGATCGTGCTCTTGTGTGTATCATTGATCCTATTATCGATCATCAGATACGAACGATGGACCAAGGAAATGCTCGGACTGGGGCCACTGAGACATACTTCTGCTGTAGTGGTCTATGTAGGTATCACGCTGCTTGGGGTAGGAGCGTTGAAATGGTTTGCGGCAGTAGTCGGCTTTGTACCACTCGAGACATTTGTATTGCGTGCACAGCCTGAGCTCATGTTGTTTTTTATTCCACTGTCTGTTCTCCAAGAAGTCGCATATCGCGCATTTCTCATGGAACGACTGCGGACGATTAGTAGTATGCGTAGTGTGCGGGTCCTTATTAATGCAATCCTTTTTACACTCCTGCATGCCATCTACCCGCTGCCATTGATCGGACTTCCGCTCGCATTTGTTGGGGGAATAGTATTTGCGTATCTCTATGATCGATATCCGAGCATTGTACTGATCTGTCTGTCACATGCAGTTCTCAATTTTGTCGCAGTGTCGCTTGGTTTCTTTACTCTGAGATAGGGGAATGTAACCTTTTACTCCCTCAAAGGTATATACTCAATGAAGCATGGAATTGAGAGAGATACTGAACAATGCATATACAGACGAGTCCATGTTTCGTACGCTCTATGAGCGTACGAGTCCCCAGGTGTTTCGCTACATACTGGCCCGGACCAGACGCCGTGACGAATCGCTCGACATACTCGAGCGGGTGTACACGTCGATCTGGCAGAGTCTCAAAGGGTTTCGCTATCAGTCAGATGATGCGTTTTACGCATTTCTCTATACGATAGTGCGGCGCATGATCTGGCGTATGAACTGGGGACAGCGCACGACAGTAGAGCTCACCGATGACTACGACGTTGCTGCATCCGAAGAAATGCGAGAAGACTATCGCTTCCTCTTTGTGGCACTTGCAACACTACCGACCAAACAACGACTCGTCATCGAACTTCGGTATTTCTCTGATTTCAGCTTCAGTGAGATCGCACACGCACTTGGTATCACAGAAAACAATGCGAAAGTGTTGCATCACCGTGCTCTCAAAGTACTCGAAACACGTATCCCACACCATGAATAATCTTCACCACCAACTCGAAAAGACAACACTCAAGCCGCTGACTGCGGTGGAGTCACACCATGTCTGGGAACGTATCTCACAAAGGAAGACAACTCCTTCATTATTTATAATATTTTTTTCAAAACATATGACCGCATTACTATTGGTACTTGTTCTCGTTCTCGGAGGTGGAGGTATTGTTGCAGCATCAGATAATGCTGCACCCGGAGACACACTCTACAAGATAGACCTTGCGACAGAACGAGCACGTCTCGCGCTCGCAGGAGAAACAAAAAAACAAGCACTCGCAGTGGCATTTGCCAACGAGCGACTGGTAGAAGTACAGAAGCTTCGTGGAGATGGATCGATAGATGATGACTCCAATGACAAAAGCGCCAACAGTGAGAGTGTCACTGAAATCGAAGCAGATATATTTACCAACGAAACAGTGATCAAGCTCGAGATCAATGATGAGAAGTACGGATTCACTACAGAGGCGCGTACTCGTGAAGCGATCGTGGCTCAGATAGCGGGCAAGTATAAGCTCGACAAAGACTTCGTAGATGCTCAGATTGTGATCGAAAATGAAAACCGTGCAAGCCGTGCGCAAGACAAAGACTTCATCACAGGTACTGCACCAGTGGTACTGACTGAAAAGCAAAAGCGTGATATTGATACAAGCTTCACACAATCAATCGCAGGGCTTGGGGATGACAATGCAGAGCTCGTAGCAGCACTTGCAGCACTCATGCAGTCTACCGATGACGGCAAGCTCAAGTTTGAACAGAACGGCCAAGAGATAGAAATTGAGTCAGAGGATGGTGTGATCAAGATCAAAGTAGACAATGACGATGAGAATGACAGCGAAGATGATAATGATCAAAGTGGTGACGATAGTCGCTCAGGAAATGACGATCGTGATGACACTAGTACCCAGAGTGATGACAGTCAAAATAGTGACGATGATCGCGACAACTCAGGTCGTGGATCAGACGATGATAAAGAGGACGACAAGAATGACGATTCCAAGGATGATAATAAGGACAATGATAAAGATACCAAAGACGATACCACTGACTCCAAAGATGATGATTCAGATCGCCGATAACAAAAAGCCCCGATACGGGGCTTTTTGCATAGTGCTATACTTGACCATATGTATACCAAAGAAAACCTGATCGCATCAGTTGAGAACGAGTTTCGTATTATCAAGCATTTGGCAGAAAAGATTCCTACAGGCACCGAAGGCTATAAGCCAACAGAGGGGCAACGCACCACATTGGAGCTTCTCCAGTACCTTTCTACTATCTTTGCCAATGCGACACATGTGATCTATGAAGGGACCTCTGATGCGTATAAGACATCTCCGCTTAAACTCGAAGACACAACAATGGAAAACTTTACTGCAAAGATGGACGCACAGCTTGCAATATGGAAGGGGATGATGGAGAAGTTTGACGACACGCAGCTTGCAACTGTGGTCAACATATATGGTATGGGCGACATGACCAAAGGACGATACCTCGTAGAGAACCTGCTCAAGTGGGCAGCGGCATACAAAATGCAGCTTTTTATGTATATAAAGAGTTCTGGTAATACAGGTATTGGTACATCCAACCTCTGGGGAGGTATGGACATGCCAGCACAATAAGGTATACTCTCAAGTAGACCAAGCACACCTGAACCGCTCGACCACCCTTTGGGGGACCGAGCGGTTTACTACTTTTGCTATACTACCGACCTATGCATATCCTCAAACAATACCTCCGCAAATACTGGAAGCTCTGTGTGCTCGTCTTAGTTTTGGCACTCGTTAACCAGGTCGCCACCCTGATTGGACCACTTATTTTTCGCCATGTGATAGATGACTATGCGAGTAAATTTGCGCAGTATTCATCTAGTGAGTTTTTCAGTGGGGTAGGCGCACTGCTCCTGCTCGCTATTGGTGTGACATTTGTTTCGCGTGTGGCGAAAAACTTCCAAGACTATTATCTCAACATGGTCACGCAACGCTCCGGAGCTGACATGTACCAAGATGGAGTCAAACATTCTCTGGCGCTCCCATATGAAGTCTTTGAAGATCAGCGTAGCGGTGAGACACTCGGCATTCTTCAAAAAGCCCGTGCTGATGCGGAGAAGTATTTGGCTGCACTGATCAATATCGTATTTATTTCTTTGATCGGTTTCATATTTGTTTCTATATATGCCTCGACATTGTATTGGGGGATAGCAGCGCTATATGCTGCTACTATTCCGATTATTGGAGGAACAGGATATTTTCTAACCAAAAAACTAAAGAAAGTCCAAGGCTTAATCGTGTCTGAGACCACTGCTTTGGCTGGGTCAACCACAGAGTCGCTGCGCAATATTGAGCTCGTCAAAAGCTTGGGACTCGTAGATCAAGAAATAGGTCGTCTCAATACAACCACTGACAAGATATTGAAACTAGAACTCAAGAAACTTCGCTATGTTAGAAGTATTTCTTTTGTACAGGGAACACTGGTGAACTTGATGACCAATGTCATTCTTCTCTTTTTGCTTTATCTCGTATTTACACAAACGATCACGTTTGGACAGTTTTTCTCACTTTATATTTACTCATTCTTTATTTTTGGACCACTAGGAGAGCTCGGTACAGTCATTACCAACTATCGCGAAGCACAAGTGTCATTGAAACGATTTGCTGAGATCCTGGAGATCCCACAAGAAGTCGTTCCTGAGAAACCTATCTCACTTGGACGAGTCACTTCTCTCGGGTTTACCAACGTATCGTTTTCGTATCAGAGTACACCTATGCTTGCGCTTGAAGACATGTCGTTTTCGATGAAAAAAGGAGAAACGATCGCCTTTGTCGGACCATCAGGATCTGGAAAGACGAGTCTCGTGAAGCTTCTCGTCGGACTCTATCATCCCACACGTGGAACAGTACAGTACAACGGCATCGACGCAACAACGATTGATCGTAATGAGCTTCGTTCACAAATTGGTTTTGTGACCCAAGACACCCAGCTTTTTGCGGGGACAATCAGAGAAAACCTCCTCTTCGTCAACCCACATGCGACTGACGCACAGATGCTCGACGTCCTGCACAAAAGTGCCGCAGACAACCTCCTTGCTCGTGCAGAAAAAGGACTCGATACCGTCATCGGAGAAGGTGGAGTGAAAATCTCGGGCGGAGAAAAGCAACGTCTCTCGATCGCACGTGCACTCTTGCGAGCACCAGCGATCCTTGTCTTTGACGAAGCAACATCTGCACTCGACTCGATCACCGAAGAAGAAATTACAAAAACAGTACGAAACCTTGCAGATGCAAAAGAACACCTCACGATCCTCATCGCACACCGACTCTCGACGATCATGCACGCAGATCGGATCTATGTACTCGAGAAAGGTAAGATGAGCGAAAGCGGCACTCATGAAGAACTCATTGCCAAGCAAGGGTTGTATCAGGCGATGTGGCGACAACAAGTCGGGGAGCGATAAAATTGACATTTTCAAAAAAATAAGTAGAGTAATTCAAAACTAAACTTATTAACAATGAAAATAATTACACTAAACATTTGGGCTGGAATCGTTGGTCCGCAGCTTATTGAATTTTTCAAAGAAAAACAAGATATAGACATATTTTGTCTCCAGGAAGTTATGCACGAAGCTACTGAATGGACCAACTGGGATGATCGTCAAAAAAGAAACATCCTTACAGATATAAGTGCCATACTCCCACACCATGCGGTGTATTATCGACCAGCAGAAAGAGGTGAGTGGGGCTTGGCAATATTTGTAAAAAATACTATTTCAATTGTTGACGAAGGAGAAATTTTTGTTCATTTGAAGAAAGATGGGATGGAAGAAAAAAATCCATTAACTGTTGGGAAGAATTTGCAATGGATGCATATAGGTAATAAAAATGTCACTATTTGCAACTTTCATGGCTTGTGGAATGGAAACGGTAAGACAGATACTCCAGACCGAATCCAACAGTCAAAAAATATCGTCAATTTTCTTCAAACGGTTACAGGAAAAATCATTCTGTTGGGCGATTTCAACTTACTTCCGCACACAGAAAGCTTATCAATGATTGAAGATTTTGGTTTGCGCAATCTTGTTAAAGAATATGGAATAAATTCTACCCGAACTTCTTACTACACTAAACCTGATAAATATGCCGATTACATATTGGTTTCAGATGGAATAGAGGTAAAAGATTTCAAAGTATTACCTGATGAAGTTTCAGATCACTCGCCGCTCTTGATTGAGATCTAAATTAAATGAACTCTAAAAATAAATCCGCCAACAGGCGGATTTTTTATTTGACGACTCTGCTATAGTTACTCTATGGATACACGATCAGAAACAGCAGTATTTGGCGGAGGGTGCTTTTGGTGTACAGAAGCCGTGTTTAAGATGATGAAAGGCGTACACTCAGTACTTCCTGGATATGCGGGCGGGAGCGTGCCGAACCCGACGTACGAGCAAGTCTGTAGTGGTACGACAGGACACGCAGAGGTAGTAAAGGTCGAGTACGATCCGACACAGGTACAGTATGAGGACTTGCTCACGGTATTTATGGGCTCTCATGATCCGACGACACTCAACAGACAGGGAGCAGATGTGGGGACACAGTATCGTTCAGTCGTGTTTTATACGACTGACGAACAAAAGGCTGCTGCTGAGAAATTTATCACCGAAGCAAACCACTCCAACACCGTCGGCGAACCGATCGTCACCACTGTCGAGCCCTTGACCACTTTCTACGAAGCAGAAAACTATCACAAAGATTATTATTCCAATCACCAAAATGCAGGCTACTGTATAGCTGTGATCAATCCTAAACTTGAGAAGGTGCAGGCCAAGTACGCAGATTTATTACAAGACATTTATAAAAAATAGTTATGACTGACAAAATAATTAAAACCGAAGAAGAATGGAAACAGGAACTCACACCAGAGCAGTACGAAGTATTGCGGGGCAAGGGGACAGAGGCGCGCATGAGTAGTGAGCTTGTACATGAAAAAGCGTCTGGGACCTATATGTGCAAGGCGTGCGGCAACCCACTCTTTGCAAGTACGGCCAAGTTTGATAGTGGCACAGGATGGCCGAGTTTTGATCAGGCGATCCCTGGGTCGATAGAAGAGCGAGCCGACGACAGTCACGGTATGCGACGTACCGAAGTCGTCTGTGCACGATGTGAGTCACACCTTGGGCATGTATTCCCAGATGGCCCTACCGAGACTGGCAAGCGATACTGTATGAACGGTGTGTGTCTGGATTTACAAAAGAAAGATACAGAAGTTGAAGAGGAAAGGGAGCATAATTGGTAACTATGTAAAAATTTGCTAAGCTAGCGTTTATGAACCCAGAGTATCAAATCCTTCTTTTTTATAAATACGTCCGCATCGAGAACCCCGAAGCCACTCGGGACTGGTTTCGTGCGCTGTGCCAGAAGCTCGACCTCAAGGGGCGTCTGATCGTTGCAACTGAGGGTATCAACATCACTCTCGAAGGAACGAAAGAAAACACCGAGACCTTCATCAAAGAAATGGAACAAGATGAGCGCTTCTTGAACATTCACATGAAGCGATCAGTGGGTACTGGCAATGCATTCCCACGTCTGTCGGTCAAAGTCCGCAACGAGATCGTCACACTCGGACTCGGTGTTTGTGATATCGACCCCAACCAAACAACAGGTATACATCTCAAGCCTGCAGAACTTCACGAATGGATCAAGACCGGCAAAGAGTTCTATATCGTCGACATGCGCAATGCATATGAACATGCGATCGGACATTTTGCGGGATCGGTTTGTCCGCCTATGGACAACTTCCGCGATCTACCGAAGTTCATCAAAAGTATTGCCCACCTCAAAGATACAACAGTACTGACCGTGTGTACTGGTGGTGTGCGTTGTGAGAAAGCAAGTGGGTACCTCATCACTCAAGGATTTAAAGACGTGTATCAGCTTGACGGCGGTATCGTCTCGTACATGGAGCAATACCCAAACGAAGACTTCCATGGCAAGCTCTACGTCTTTGACGCGCGTGTTGCGATGGGGTTCTACACCGACGATCCGAAACATGTGATAGTAGGCAAATGTGAGAGCTGTGGCACACAGTCCGAAAACATCGTCGACTGCCGAAGTGGTGCATGCAATGGTCAGTTCATTATTTGTGAAGACTGCGAAAAAGCTCAGATGGATAAAAAGGGGATTACCTATTGTCCGAAGGGGTGTGCAGGGGAAGGGAGGGGTTTGTTTGGGAAGATAGTTAATAAGCTCAAGACATTTTTTAAATAAGATATGAATTCATTTGAAAAACCACAAAATCCCTTAGTAGAAAAATATGATGCAAAAAATCATGCAGGAGTAAGAGGTGTTCGAAAACAATTGATGCTCGAACACAATCCAAATATTGTTGTTGAAAAAGGAGATAGTTGGATCGAGTATCTTTACAATACTCCAATAGATGGAGAGCTTGAAGTATACAGAAAACAACTTGAGGAAAAATTAAATAATACAAACACTACTGAAGTTGTAGATTCTACAGATGACAATATATTTGATCCATCAACTGGCTCATTTAAGGGATTTCTTTCTAAAGAAGAAAAAGAGTCTGCTATTGAGTATATTCAAAACGAAATCAAGGAACTCGATCAACTGATTGAAAAATAAGCCTTATTTCTGTATAGTTTCCATACATGCAAATCCCTACTGGAGCACTCCATCCTCTGACACTCGTCACTGAAGAAGCGGTCAATATCCTTGCCAAGCAAGGCTTCTCTGTGGCGCTCGGCCCAGAGCTTGAGGATGAATGGCACAACTTTGACGCGCTCAATGTCCCCAAGGATCACCCAGCACGCGACATGCAAGACACCTTTTGGATCAAGGATAAACCTGGGTTTGTGATGCGCACCCACACATCTCCTGTGCAGATCCGCTATATGGAAAACCACAAACCACCGTTTGCGATTGTGGTACCTGGCAAGGTGTTTCGCAACGAAGCAACGGATGCGACACATGAGATGCAGTTTCATCAACTTGAAGGACTTGTTGTGGGTGAAGGGATCACTGTGGCGCATCTCAAGGGAACACTCCTTTCGTTTTTCAAAGAATTGTTTGGTGAGGGTACGGAGATACGACTACGCCCGAGCTTCTTTCCATTTGTGGAACCAGGATTTGAAGTCGATGTAAAAATAATAAAAGATGGAGAAGAGAAGTGGCTCGAAGTCTGTGGTGCTGGTATGGTTCACCCCAATGTACTAAAAAATGTGAAGTATGATCCAGAAAATGTGACTGGGTTTGCATTTGGTATGGGGCTCGATCGTCTCGCAAGTGTGAAGTACGGTATTACCGATGTACGACTCGCATACCAAGGAGATCTTAGAATTAATCAGTGGTAATACTATGAGTGAAAAACTATTCAACAATCAGTTCGAGCAACCAAAAGGCATTGATGATGTGTTAATGAGTCTGCGTCTCAATCAGCTTCTCCGATCAAAAGACATCCTCACTTTAGAAGAGGTGATTGCAAAGGGTGAAGCCTACTTTACTCATGAGAATATTCCGGGCTTCGTATCAAAAAATCTCATAGAATTAAAAACTATTCTTCAGGAGAATAATCTCAGTTTCTCATAATCATGAAATACTCTTACACTTGGCTACAAAAACATATTGAAGAAAAACTTCCTGCAGTTGAAAGTCTGAAAGAGACGATTATATTTGGCGCGTTTGAAGTAGAGTCTGTAGAAAAAGTAGGAGATGACACCGTGATGGATATCAAGGTGCTGCCTGATCGCGCACACGACTGTCTGTCGCACTATGGTATGGCGCGTGAGATCGCAGGGTTGTGCAAGCTCACACTCAAACCACTCGAGCTCACCCCGCTCCCTACGATGGATCTCAAGACCCCGATAGAAATCAAAAGCGATCTCTGTCGTAGATACATCGCGATCAAAATGGACAATGTAAAAGTCGGACCATCTCCAGCGTGGTTGAAAACTGCACTAGAAACGATCGGACAAAAGTCTATCAACAACATCGTTGATGCAACCAACTATGTACTCTGGGATCGCGGACAGCCAATACACGCATTTGATAGTGCAAATGTAGATGGTGGTATCATCGTGCGTCTCGCAAAAGAAGGAGAAAAGATTATCACACTCTCAGGAGAAGAAAAAGAACTCAAGCCCGACATGCTCGTGATCGCAGATTACATCGGACCACTTGCTATTGCTGGAGTGAAGGGCGGCAAGAATGCAGAAGTGAGAGCTGGCTCAGAAGCTTCACCGGAACCCGATCCTCGGGTCCTCGGGTCAGTTCAGCCAGACCACTCGGATACGGGTTCCGGCTCCGCTTCTACCACTTCTATAATTATTGAAATCGGTAATTTTGATCCGGTGTCTGTTCGTAAAACATCTCGTTCTCTCGGACTCGTCACTGACGCATCCAAGCGATTTGAAAATGATCTCAGTACAAGTGTCGCGTCTGATGCAGCAATGCAGGTAGTTGCAGTGATCAAAGATATTGCAGGCGGAGAAGTGGTAGGGGTGTTCGAACACTTCCCTGATAAGCCTGAGCAGCGAACGATTTCATTTACACTTACAGATATCACCCGTATTCTCGGTGCTAGTATCACTGCACAGACGATCGATGACGTATTTTTTTCTCGATACCACTATGCATATAAAAAAGATGGTGACACCTATACACTCACCGTGCCATATGAGCGACTTGATCTCATAGGTGTGCACGACATTGCAGAAGAGATAGGACGATGTGTCGGGTATGACACCATAGAGCCTGCGGTGCTTCCGTTTACAGTAGCAGTCGAACACTCATCGGTGTACCAAAGTATCCGTGCTGCCAAGGCATGGCTTGTGCACGATGGATACCGAGAAGTGCAAACCTATACCTTTACTAAAAAAGGTGAAGTCTATGTTGCTCGTGGACCTAAGGATAAAAGTGCGCTCCGTACCAACCTTTCTGATGGACTCAAGATGGCGTTTGATATGAACAAACTCAATGCACCGTTGGTGGGACTCTCATCGGTCAAATTGTTTGAGATTGGTACTGTGTTTTCTTCTGATGCAGAAGAGTTGCGCGTAGCGACAATCGATGAAAAGGGAATAGTATCTGAAACATCACTTGCAACATATATTAGTGAGCACAATATTGTGATTGAAAATGTTACGCTTGAAGTCGAATCTCCTAGTACTACATTCACACCGTGGTCAGTGTATCCGTACATAGTGCGCGATGTTGCAGTATGGGTCGCCGATGATGCTGCGCGCGAGGCTCTCGAGAGTATGGTACATGCATTTGCGCAGGCACACTGCGTGCGACCTGCGGTTCTCTTTGATACGTTTAGTAAAGATGGTATGACGAGTGTTGCGTATCGACTTGTCTTTCAAGCAATGGATCGCACATTGACCGAGGCTGAGGTAGAGCAGGCACTGGCACCATTGATAGAGGCAATCGGTGCAGAAAAAGGCTGCACTATCAGATAGATGCTATACTAGTATCCTATGAAGCATGCAAAAGTTTGGGCAAGTCTAGGTATCGTCATTGTCGTACTCGTGATCATCGCAGGACGCTCGTATACTGATCGGGCACAGCTCCCAGAGCCAGATGCAACGACACTTGCTGGTCCCCAAGAGCCGGTACCAGAGCCGGCGTACAACCCAAGCGCACCATTATCAAAAAATAAAATTATTTATAACAGAAGTATGAAAATAGAAGTCACGAAAGATGGAGCAGGAGCAGAAATAGAAAACGGTCAAACCGCGGTAGTCAGCTACGTCGGCACACTCGAAAATGGTACGATGTTTGATGCAAGCAAGAACCATGGTGATGGTACATTCTCATTTACACTTGGCGCAGGTCAGGTGATCAAGGGATGGGATCAAGGAGTACTCGGTATGAAGGTGGGAGAGAGTCGTACACTGACAATCCCACCAGAACTCGCGTATGGACCCAATGGTATCCCTCCGGTGATACCAGGCAATGCGACGCTTGTATTTGATGTAACACTTTTGGGTATCAAGTAGTGTGTGCTAGTATCCATCTACTATGAATAGCGCAACACGATTGACACGCATACGAGACTGGTGGAAGGGCCAGTCGACTCGTCGCAAGGTTTTCTACGCAGTGATCCTCGGGGTCATCCTTTTGGTCGTTGTGGGTAAAAACGGTTCTAATACTACCAGTGTGATCGAGTCGGTCAAACGCCAAGACCTCGTACGCTCGGTAGCTGCATCGGGATCAGTGGTGAGCTCTACAGATCTTTCGCTCGGGTTTGAGCAAAGCAAAATGATCTCGAGTATCCGTGTCTATGTCGGACAGAAAGTCAAAAAAGGTGACGTACTCGCAAGTCTCTCCAATGGCAATGAACGAGCAGCGCTTTCTTCTGCAAAAGGTGCACTCTTGGCGGCACAAGCTCGATATAAAAAAGTACTTGAAGGTTCATCAAGTCAAGAAGTAAAACTTGCTCAGGTACAACTCGACAACGCAAAGCGCACACTACTCTCTGAAGGACTTGAAGCAAAATCCGAAGATCCCCTCAATACAGTAGTACCAACTATTTCCGGTACCTATACAGGAGACGAAGGCGTCTATCGTATTGAAATAAATACACTTGCGCAAAATACTCTCGAGTATGGTGGATTAGAAAATGGTGTAGTGCGAGCAAGCGAAGTGACTCCTGTGCGATTGGGCACCAAGGGGTTGTACATACAATTTCCGGCAGGCACACTCAAGCAGTTGACCAATGGTATGACTTGGACTGTTACGATACCCAACCGTGAGAGTGAAGCGTATATCGTCAACAAAGCAGCGGTGGATGAAAAAGAAGCACAACTTGCTATCACACAAGCAACCGCTCGACAGCCAGATATCGATGCAGCGCTCGCAGATGTGATCACTGCACAGGCCGGTGTAGATACTGCCAACGCAACACTTGAAAAAACTATTCTTCGTGCACCAGCAGATGGCACAATCACTGCAGTGAATGTCAAAGTAGGAGAAATCGCACAGATCGGTAGTGACGCGGTCGAACTCCAAGATGTTTCGAACCTCTATCTCGAGTCCAACATCAATGAAAGCAGTATTAAAAGTGTCGCACTCGGACAACAAGTTGCCGTTACCTTTGATGCATTTCCTGGAGATGCATACTATGCGACGGTCTCGTCTATCGACCCTGCAGCAACGATCGAAAACAATGTCGTCAACTACAAAATTAAAGCACTTTTGACTCAAACCGATCTCATTCGTCCTGGTATGACCGCAAACCTCACCATCAAAACCGCAGAGGTGTCACAGGTGCTTGTACTTCCTGCACGTGTCATCACTACAGTAGACGGCACAAGTACTGTTGCACTGATCACTGACGAACGTCGGAAAAAAACAGTAGCACATGAAGTAGTAGTAGGACTCAAAGGCGATGGTGATCTGGTCGAGATCAAAAGTGGCCTTAACGAAGGCGATCGAGTACTCTGGACACCTACACAGTAGCATGCCAAAAAAGAAAAGCTTTTGGGATCGAATACGTATAGATGGGAGAGTTGGGCTCTTTCTTGCCAAGAGAGATCTCAAGCGTGCCAACCCCTGGACTACGTCACTGATTGTGTTTGTGATGTTGCTCACGTTTCTCAACCTTGTGGTTGTCTCCGGTATTTTGGTTGGCCTGATCGAAGGGTCTGTTTCTGCAGACAAAAAGTATTCATCAGGAGATATTTTGGTTTCACCATTTCTCAACAAGGCCTACATTGATCGCACGCCAGATGTGGTTGCTATCGCAAAAACTTTGCCAGGATATCAAGCTTCTGCAATACGATACACGGGCAGTGCACGTGTCGAGAGCAATTATCGCACCACGATCAAGCCAGACGAGCTCCGTGATGGCGCAGGAGGTACGCTGCTCGGTATTGACCCAACGAACGAACAGGCATTTTCAGGCATTGATCGTTTTGTTATTGAAGGATCCTTCCTTGAGCCAGGAGATAGTGACTCGATAGTCATCGGCAAAAACTTACTCTACAAGTACACCCCGATTGAAGCTCCAGGATTTCAAACACTCAAAGATGTCTCTATTGGTTCTCGTATATTGATCTCTATCGGAGATGTGAAAAAGGAATACTATCTCAAAGGTATTATGTCGAGCAAGGTAGACACATTTGATACGTCAGTGATCATGCTCGATTCCGAAGCGCGCAAGCTCATTGGTCGTTCTGACTATAATGCAAATCAAATCGCTATTAAGCTTGTCGAAGGTACTGACCCAGTCGTTACCAAACAACTTCTGCTCGATAGTGGAGTAGGGCAGTGGGGTCGAGTACAGACTCAGGATGAAGCATTACCCAAGTTTCTCAAGGATATTCAGGCAACATTCGGGATTCTCGGAAATGCGATTTCGAGTATCGGACTCGTTGTTGCAGCGATCACTATTTTTATTGTTATCTTTGTCAACGCCATCACACGCAGACGCTATATCGGTATTCTCAAAGGGATCGGTATTGCACCTAGGGCTATTGCGATCTCATACATGGTGCAATCTATTTTCTACGCACTTGCGGGTTCGGTGATCGGTATCGTGGTCGTGTTTGCATTCCTCAAGCCACTCTTTGTGGCCCACCCGATCGATTTTCCATTTTCTGACGGTATACTTGTTGCAACAATTCCGGGAACTATCACTCGTATGATCATATTACTCGGTGCAACAATCGTTGCAGGGTACATTCCTGCGAGAATAGTTATCAAGCAAAACACACTCAGTGCTATATTGGGTAGATAGATATGATACACATAGAAAACCTTTCAAAAATATTTAGTTCAGGAGATGCCGAGATCCGTGCTGTCGATGGGGTATCTTTTGACATACCAGAAGGTCAGTTCATTTCGATCACAGGACGTAGCGGCTCGGGCAAGAGTACGCTTCTGTATCAGCTCGGCCTACTCGATCAGCCGACCAGTGGCACGATAACGATTGATGGGGTTGATGTGACTACTCTTTCAGAAAAAGAACAAACCGAACTTCGACTTCAAGCACTTGGATATATTTTCCAGGATTACGCTATTTTGCCGTCGCTTACTGCCCTGGAAAACGTGATGGTACCGCTTTTAATGCAAGGATTGTCAGAAACAACCGCACAACACAAGGCAGAACGCGCGCTTAAGCGCGTAGGGCTTGGAGATCGTATGCACAATGTCCCGGGACAGCTTTCTGGTGGGCAACAACAACGAGTGTCGATTGCGCGTGCGATCGGGCACAGCCCCAAGGTTTTGTTTGCCGATGAGCCAACCGCAAACCTTGATTCTGAAACGTCTCGTACGGTACTGCAGGTATTTCTTGATCTCAACAAAGAAGGCCAAACGATTATCATGGTCACCCACGAGCCTGAGTACGCCGACCTGACGGATCGGATCATTACGCTTGCTGATGGCAAAATAGTGGGCGACCATATGAACAAGCGATAGTTTGCTATACTATCAGCATGACCTCATTTATTGAAGAACACAAAAAACTTATTAGATTTGTCGTACTGTTTATCGGAGTATTTCTCGTAGTTGCCACTCTGGCCAAGCTCAAGGAGTACCGCTATATCGGATCCAATGCGAGCAACACGATCACGGTGACCGGCACCGGTACTATCGATCGCGCACCTGACACTGCCAAGATCTCGTTCACTATCCAAGATGAGCAAAAAGAATTGAAGCTCGCTCAGAACAATGTAAGCACAAAAGTAGATGCAGTAACCGCAGCACTCAAAGCGATCGGTATCGAAGAAAAGCATATCAAAACTGACTCATACAACTCATACCCGCAGTATGATTACACAGACAAGGTGGTGTGTATGGGTATTGGCTGCCCACAACCAGGCACTCCGGTACTGCGTGGATACCAGGTCTCGCACAGTATCACGGTGAATGTAAAAGTGCTTGATACTGTCCCACAAGTACTTGGTGCGCTCGGAGACAATGGTGTGACCAACATTTCAGGTCCAATGATCGGATTTGAAGATGACACTGAGATCGCACGAGAAGCTCGTGACATGGCAATCGCAGATGCTCGAGCACAAGCAAAAAGTCTGGCCAAGAGTCTCGGTGTACGACTGGTGCGCATTGTTTCATTTAGTGAACAAGGCGGGGGCTACCCGATGATGTACGCACGTGATGCAGCCATGAACGAAGTGAAAGCAGGATCTACACCGACTGTACCGATAGGCGAAGAAAACATCTCTGCCAATGTGACTATTGTGTATGAGATTCAGTAATTCACAGCGAGGTCAATAGTATTGTGGGCGAGGACGTGTCCGAAGCCAAAGGCAAGTTCCGCAGACCAGAATACTGTTGGACGAAGCGTGATTTGACGAAAAAACGCCCCTGGGGTATACTACGAGAGTAGATGCCTCCGGGCGTTTTTTTAATATAAATCAATCAGTATGAAATTCTTACAAGGTACTCGCGCAGAGCTCAAGCATGTCACATGGCCTACTCGTACTCGCGCTCTCGCATACACTGCGATCATTATTATATGTTCAGTAGTACTCGGATATCTCTTGGGCGGTTTTGACGCGCTCTTCCGAGAACTCCTGAAGCTGTTAGTTGTTGGATAATACTATGTCTAAACAAGAATTCACCGGCGAACGTCACTGGTATACCATTCATACTTACTCTGGCTACGAAAACGCAGTATTGCGCAATCTTCGTCAGCGTATCGATAGTCTCGGGATGCAAGACAAAATATTTAATGTCGTCGTCCCTACAGAGAAAAAGATCAAGATCAAGGCAGGTAAACGTGTCGAAGTCGAAGAAAAAGTGTACCCCGGATACGTGCTCGTAGAGATGATCGTTGATGACGAGAGTTGGTACGTGGTGCGCAACACTCCTCGAGTGACTGGATTTGTCGGTTCTGGTGTGACCCCGGTTCCATTGACACAAAAAGAAATCGACTACTTCCTCGGCCGCATGGAGAGTGGTGATGCTGCAACGCACACGATCGATCTCGAAGTAGGGGAAATCATCATTATCAATGATGGCCCGTTTAAAGAACTCGAAGGTCGCGTATCAGAAGTCGACCGAGAGCGTGGCAAGGTGAAAGTCATGGTGTCGCTCTTTGGTCGAGAGACCCCAGTAGAGCTCGACTTCTTGCAGGTCAAAAAGCTCTAAGTCAATACAATAAAAATCTCTTGCATAATGCAGGGGATTTTTATATAGTGCGAGAAAATGCTATGTCACACCAAGTATACGTTGTCCTAGTACACGTGATAGTACTACTAGCAGTTTTGTTTGTGCCAATGTTTCCACCGCTCGGAATAGGATATTTCTTACTGGATGATTATTTTCGAAAAAGGAGACTTAAAAGGAACAAAAAAACAATACCGTAAAACCCTTGCCAAAAGCAAGGGTTTGTTGTATTATGTGGAAAATTAAAAAACATGAAAATAGTAAAATTGGTACTTTTTTCCAGGTACCCGAGGGTACCCAATGCAAAAGTTCTTCGGCGGTATGAATTAAAAGGCGAATGTTATCTTGAAGTAAGGGTTTTTGTGCCGATAGTTATCCGAAACAAAGACATGTTTTTCGGGTGGGAATACACCGTAACGCTTATTGTTACAGCGGGTGAATTTTCTGAAACCGAGATCGGGCAAATTATTGAGTTTTCTCCTTCAAAAATCATATGTCGTGAGCACTCTGATCATCCATCAGTAGTTGCATTTGCATAAGTAAGATAAGGCCTCGTAGCAGACGATACGAGGCCTTTTTCTTTACAAAAGCACCTTTTCTGCTATAGTACTCCCTGTTACGCTATTGCTTCTACTTTAGCAACCAAGCCCTTTAGGGGAATTAGAGCGAGACATATTTTATGGCAAAAAACATTACAAAAAAGATCAAGCTCAGAGCAGTCGGTGGCATGGCTACTCCTGCACCACCACTAGGTCCAGCACTCGGACAAGCAGGGGTCAACATCGGGGATTTCGTACAGAAGTTCAACGCAGCGACCGCTGACAAGCGCGGGGAGACACTCGGGGTAAAAATCGACGTCTACGACGATCGTACCTACGACTTCCGTGTGACCGAGCCGACAATGACATCGCTCATTTTCAAGGCTGCAGGTGTTGAGAAGGGGTCAGGCAAGGCTCGCACCAGCAAGGTGGGCAAGCTCACTCGTGAGCAAGTTCGACAGATTGCAGAACGCAAGATGCCTGATCTCAACGCCAACGACATTGACGCTGCAATGAAGATTGTCGAAGGATCAGCGAGAAGTGCCGGGATTGAAGTAATCTAATTGGTGAAATAAAAAAGCCGCTCATATCGAGCGGCTTTTGCATTTAGTGGATCGATGCAATTTCCTGTTTGGTGTACAGTGCGATATCAAACGGTGTAAAATGTTTACCATCTTTTTCATGAGAACTTATGAGCTCTCGGTGTTTTGGATTCCAAAATTCTGACAGGTTAGGGAAATAAGTATCTCCTTCGATTTCAGCATATACCTCAGTGATATATGCACCTGCAATAGGGAAATCTTTTTGCTCAAGCGCATGCTTGTAGATTTCACCACCACCAGCAATAAAGACTTTTTCAAAACCATTTGTCTCGGCAAACAACACAGCAGCTTTGAGTGTGGTAAACACCTTCGTCTGCTCGTTGGCATTTTTTGGTTTGTAATTTGGGTCGCGAGTGAGAATCAGGTTCCAGCGATCAGGCAGGGGAGCATAGGTACCAAGGGATTCATAGGTTTTACGTCCCATGATGACCGCATTGTGTACGGTGGTGTTTTTGAAAAAGGCGAGATCTTTTGGTAAATGCCAGGGCATTTTGTTTTGTTTTCCAATAACGCGATTTTTAGGAACTGCTGCAATAAGGTATATATTCATGTTGTAAAGTTTGTTTCACCTTACCAAACATTCGACTTTTGTCAACTTTGACTTATCGGGTAGAAAGGGTAATGTTGGGACAAATAAACAAAATTCATAACTTAAAATTCTTTGAAAATGAACAACAATGAACAAGGTAAATACTTCAAACTTGTCCCAGATGAGAATGATGTAAGTATTCTTAAAATAATGGGTTCAGACCCTTCTCCTGAACATCGTATAATTAATGACCGTGAAAAACTCCAATACATTGTTGGTTTCCTCAAAAAAGAAGGTCTAAAAGTTGTATATACAAGTGGTGTATACGACATGCTTCACGATGGACATGTGAAATACTTAGCAAAGGCAAAAGAGTTAGGCCATGTCTTAATTGTAGGTGTCGATGATGACGAATTAACTCGCATTAGAAAACCAGATGAGAAGAATAGACCTATTGATGGTATTGATGTTCGTTTATCGTTACTTGTTCATAACCGATCAGTCAATATCGTTTGTGTTCGCTCAAGTAAAGAAAAACTGGAACAGTTAGTAATGGATATACTCCCTGATGTTGCGGTATTTTCAAGAAGTACTAAAGATACGGGAAATTTCGAAGAAAATATCCATAGACTATTAGATGAATATTGCGGAGAAATTGTATTTTTTGAACCACAATCATCAAATTCAACTACTGCAAAAATCAGACGGGTTTCTGGTAATGGTTCTCATGAACTTGCACTTTTCTTAAAGAAAGAAATTGGTAGCGAAATTGATAAAAATAAATTTCAATTAGCTATAAATAAATTTTTTAACCTAAAAGAAAATGGAGGTATATCATGATAGAAAAAGCAATTGTTCTCTACATGCCTGTAGTCCATCAAGGATATGTGGCATTAATCGAACGGCATCAACCTGCTGATGTAATACTTCTTACTTCAGAGAATTGTAAAAGCATTGATCCAGTTATTGCTGATCAACTCAGTAGAGACATTCGGGCTATTCCCGCACATGAAGTTGCTGCGTATTTGCACTGCAAATTTCCTGCGTTAAACATTCGGGCTTTTGATAAAATAGAAAACCTTGAACGCTTTAATGTTTTAGTAATGCCTGATGAAGACATTTCACAAGCATTGAAAGAAAAAATTCTTTCACCTATTGAAGTTCTTTTTGATAACGCATTCTTACGGTGGGATTGGCGAAATACCAATATACCAAAAGAAGTGGCTGCGGATTATGCAATCTCATATTCAGACCTGGACAGGGAACTGATGATGTTTGCAGAAATTGAAGCACAAAAAAGCTCTGATTGGTGGAGACAGGTAGCAGCACTTGTGCCGTTGGGTGACCAAATGTTGGTAGCTTTTAATAAGCACTTACCGACCCAAACGGAGTCCTATGTGTATGGAGATATGAGACTCATTATGAAGCCAGGTGAACAACCTGAAATATGTGGAGCTATTCATGCTGAACGATCGATTTTTGCTCAAGCTGTTCGTTACGGTATCCCACTTGAAGGTAAGGATATATATGTAACAACATTCCCATGCCTGGGCTGTGCTCAGATTATGGAAGAGGTTAAATTTCGAAAATTGTTCTTTCGAGAAGGATATTCAAATCAACACGCAGCAGAATTGTTGAAGAGTGTAGGTACTAAAATTATCCAAGTAAAATAATAAGGTTCGTCGATAATTTCGACGAACCTTTTTTATTACTCTTCTTTTTTAGAACCAAACCATGCGGCAACCTTTGTATTTTCCTCTGGTACAATAAGTTGTGCGTGTAGGTGGGTAACTGATCCACCTGAAAATGATGTGTCACCAAATCTCATAATCAAACCACCACCGGTAATATTATATTTAGCACATAATATTCTTTTAACGGTTTGAAGCTCAAGCCAAACTTCGGATGGTAAATCCTCATCCGTGACATAAAACTCATTTGTAACAATGACCAATTGATGTTTTACATCTGCATAAGGATGATCATTTTTGAATACATACCAATGGTCACCTTGTTGAAGAATTTCCCCACCAATGTATTTTTCGACATGAACAGGATCGAATGGATCAACAGAATCTTTAATGATCCTTTCCCATTTTTTTCGCATTTCCTCACCTCGAGTGTTGTTTATATCAACGTATTTTTTCTGATTCATATAAAGTAATTTTGCTCACTTTACACTATATATTAAAAAAGTCCACCTTGTGGGTGGACTCCGTTTTTTACTTTAAACTGCTGTTGGAATTGCAACCCACGGATATGGATCATAATTTTCAAGTACAAAATCTTCTTTTCTGAAATCCGTGATATTTTTAATTTCACGCTGTGGTCGCAAATATAAACTTGGCAAACGACGTGGTTCTCGTCCAAGGAGTTTTTGTACCACTTCGATTTGAATGTCGTATATTTGAGGATCAGGAAGAAAGTGACTGTAATATGTTAGTCTGGTACCAACTAAGTACGCAACTTTCATTCCAAATGCTACCCATTCAGTGAGATTGAGAACTAATCCAACAGGTGCATCTGCAGATCGCTGGTAGAGTGCCATGTGCATTGTCATATCATCCATAACGTCGAACTGCACGATATTGCCATGACAAGGAGCAACAACAACTTTTCTAGGAGATCCTTGTTCTTTGTCGCCAAGTGCTAACGGTGGATACCATGTGGTTAAAAGATTCGTTCTACCAAGTGGATTGCGGATCATGTTTTTCATCATGGCATCAATCTGGTTAAAGGTTCTTCCGTCGTGCATTGGCATTGCTGTTAAAATTGTGCCATAGGATCCTGGACCAAGATCGCCTGCTGGTAGTCCGAAATTTGCACACTTACTTTCAGTTACCCATCTTTTCCAAAAGTTTTCTGGGCAGCCATATGCAATAAGTTCCTCAAGTGTTTGTGCGCCATTTGTAAATGCAACGATCTCTCCAATAGCTCCTTTTACTAAATCATATTTCGTGAGATCACGAAGGGTGGTGATAGGTACACCGTTTGAAAGATCATATTGAAGCATTCTTCCTGGTAATTCCAGACAAAATTTATGCCCTGATCCTGCGTTTTCAGGAAGACTTGCATGGATGCTTGTTTTTTTAAGACCATGTTGAATCAAATCCTGTAATAGATTTTCGTACTGATTATCAGGAGTTCGTTCTGCATACGGTTTGTAAATAATAGGTTCTTTATTCATGTTTTTAATTTTTTTCAAATACTACCTTTATTTGGATCAAAGTCAAATACCTCACAATAGCAAAACCTATATTTTCTGCTATCATCCTTGGTATGACTGACCATCTCCACACACTTGTCTCTAGGGCTCTGGGCGAGCTTTTTGGTCTCGCAGATGTGTCATTTGTGATTGAGCACCCCAAGGACCTCTCACACGGGGACTACGCGACCAACGCAGCGCTGGTGGTAGCCAAGCAGCTCGATCAGAACCCAGCCGAGGTAGCACAGAAGCTCGTGGAGTATCTGACTAGTACCAGGGACGGTATGGTAGAGTCAGTATCTGTCGCGGGTCCGGGGTTCATCAACTTCACACTCGCTCGCACACATTTCGTCGATGCAGTACGCGAGGCTGCAAAGGCACAGACCTATGGACACACCAGTGTCTACGCTGGCAAAAAAATATTGGTCGAGCACTCATCTCCGAACCTTTTCAAGCCATTTCACATCGGGCACCTCATGAACAATACGATCGGTGAGAGTATCACTCGTCTCGCAAAAGTTTCTGGCGCAGAAGTAAAAACAATGTCGTTTCCATCAGATGTGTCTCTTGGTGTTGCGAAGGCGATATTTATTTTGCTAGAAAAACATACTGATGGTTCTGCGCCCAATACTATTGCCGAGCTTGGGAATGCATATGTAGAAGGAACTAAACGGTATGACGAAGATGAATCAATACATGTTCGTGTAAAAGAAATTGCCGACAATTTGTATGCAAAAAAAGATTCTTCAGAATACGGAATGTATGAACTAACAAAAGCATTCAATATCACATATTTTGAAGAGATAGTTAAAAAACTCGGCTCACACTTTGATGCATATATCTATGAAAGTGACGCAGGAGTCGATGGTGCGCGTATTGTAAAAGAAAACACCCCGCGCGTATTTACCGAGAGTGAAGGTGCGATCGTGTACATACCAGACGAATCAAAGAAGCTTCATACATCAGTATTTATAAACAGTCAGGGCAACCCGACGTACGAAGCAAAAGATATCGGATTGCTACATTTGAAGTTTGAAAAATATAATCCAGACCTTTCGATATTTATCACTGATGCTCAGCAAGTGTCACACTTTGACGTCGTGCTCGATGCTGCCGCGCAGATCAACCCAGACTGGGCTAGTAAATCTCTGCATCGATACCACGGCCGCATGTCATTCAAGGGGCAGAAAATGTCATCACGTCTCGGAGGAGTACCACTTGTACAAGACGTGCTCGACACCGTGATCGATGAAGTCAAAGAAAAGAATCCAGATGTCAGTGCGATCGCTGCAGCACAGATCGGTATCGCTGCGATCAAGCTTGCGATCCTCCGTGCACAAGCAGGGAAAAATATAGACTTCGACCCCGACACCTCACTCTCATTTGTCGGAGACTCGGGTCCGTATCTACAGTACACTGCGGTGCGCGCAGCATCATTGATCCAAAAGGGAAGCGAAGCAGGTATCACTCCTGATGCAACCGCTCCTACATCTGGCACAGAGCTTCTCGAACGACTCATTGCTCGATATCCAGAGATCATCACCCAAGCGCAGCGCGAATGGGCGCCACACCATGTCGTCGGCTACCTCCTCGACCTCGCACAAGCGTTCAACAGTTGGTATGGACAGAGCAAGATCATTGATGAAGATACAGTCGCAACTGCGTATAGACTTGCAGTTGTCCAGGCAGTGAGACAGACATTGATCAATGGGCTCGAGGTATTGGGTATTGAGGTACCGGAGAGAATGTAAGGGGAGCGAAGCAGACACGTTTTTGACATTAATACGTATTATGTTATAATAAGAAAAATTATAACAAATGAAGAAAATAAAAAAGAAATATCAGAAGTCACTCTTTTTACTAAGACTCGAAATCGTTAAAAACTATTTTGAAAAAAATGGTATTGCATTGGACCCACAAATAGCTGACACGGTATACGCATTACAGGCGTATGGGTTTCATCCAGTTATGTCATGCGAAGGGCATACCGTGTCAGATACTGTGGGTACTTTTAGAAATTTTTATCCTTATGTTGATATCACACTCAATAACAAAATTGTGTTTGATTTAAATCCGGAGGATAAAAGAAGCTATTTCCAGGTAATAAATGAAGACCACTCTAAAACGTTCAGACGACTTGAGCAACTCATTGTGGAATTTAATTTTGTTAAACACCCTTTTAGTGTAAAAAATTCTGAACTTGCACTTGTGTTTAGAGATGATGTTTTTAAACCTCTTCATTTCAAAGAAGTAATCGAAAAACACTGGAATCTACACGCAACAGTTTGTGATACAGGAGTCCATGGGATCATGGGTATGCCACAAGAATTTTTAAACGATGATTTTCGTAAAAAATTTCTTGCACGTACTCAACAAGAAATGGAGCAATTCACAAAATTTCTCCAGTGGAATGCTATTGAAAACGGAATTGAATAATGAGCGTAAAGCTGCAAATCAACTATACGATTTGCGGCTTTTTTTATTTACCTATATGATGCTCGGGTATGATTCACGAAACAGAAGAACGATCCCTTATTATCATTAAGCCAGATGCGGTGCAGCGCTCACTTGTTGGAGAGATTATTACCCGGTTTGAACGCAAAGGTCTCAAGATCATCGGTATGAAAATGATGCATCTCAAAGACACGCTCCTCAAGGAGCACTACGCACACGTCGCAGACAAACCATTCTACCCACGGATTGAGCGGTTCATGATGTCGGCACCGGTTGTGGTGATGGCAGTCGCAGGCATCAAGGCGGTAGAAGCTATTCGTACCATCGTTGGCCCTACCAAAGGATACGAAGCACTCGGTGGCACTATTCGTGGAGACTATGCACTCTCGATGCAGAGCAATGTCGTGCATGCGTCTGACTCAGTGGAAAATGGTGCGGCAGAAATCAAGCGTTTCTTTGACGAGAATGAGATCGTCGACTATGACAAAGTAGATACGAAGTTTGTATTTTCTGACGACTTGATGTAATCGTACATTGTTGTGTACTTGTGAGGTAACTCAACAACACACTTATCCACTGTCTATCTTGTGGATGGTGCAGGGGAGTCTATAATACAGATACGGCTATTTAAAAATAGTACCTAGAACAGATCTTTTTGGGAAACCGTTGTGGATGCCTCGAGACCATGTCATTCGATTTATTGTCTGATGAGGTGTCGTTGCATCCCGCGTGTCCCACCTGGCTTTTAGCTATGGTACTATTTTCTAAATAGCCGTAAGAAGGACCCCTCACTTGTATAGAGTGAGGGGATTTTCTGCATTTGTATGAGATACTAGAAGATATGTACAAGAGACTCGTAGTATATACAGCACTTCTGGGGATCTCGATACTGGTCATCAACACACTCGCGCATGTGTTGTATTGGTATGCATCGATCTGGTGGTTCGACATGCTGATGCACACGATTGGGGGCGTGTTTGTAGCGTTTGTGGGTGCGACCTACTTGTTTCGTCGGACACAGGCACTCACATGGGGAGAGTATTTTATTACACTGGCACTTCTTGTGTTTATTATTGGACTTGCATGGGAGTACTATGAGTATGTCGTGCAGTACTATGTCAAAGGGGTACAACTTGCGAGTGTCGCAGATTCAGTATCTGATCTCATCTGTGACATGATCGGTGGAAGTGTGGGGGCACTTTTTGTTATTTGGACCAAGAAACGATACAATAGAACATAATGTCTCACGTATTGAAACTTACATTTGCAGGCGGCACGGGCTCTGTTACTGGTGCCAACTTTGTACTCGAAGGAGAAGGCAAGAAATTCCTCATTGATTGCGGACTCGAGCAGGGTACAAAAATGGCCGATGATAAAAACTGGGAACCGTTTTCATACGACGTCACGAATGCCGATATTCTCTTTATTACGCACGCACACATCGATCACATCGGTCGTATTCCCAAGCTTGTGTACGATGGATTTAAGGGTGAGATTTATTCTACGATCCCCACCAAAGACATCGCAGCACTCATGCTCGAAGACACTGCCAACATTCTCGGTCACAACGACAACGAGTTGCTCAAGAAAATGTATAGTCCCGACATCTTGAAAAAGGTAGAGGGTATGTGGAAGACGATTGATTATCATCAAGACCTTGCGGTCGGCCCGTTTGTCTTTCGCTATCGTGATGCAGGGCACGTACTCGGCTCTGGCATGCTCGAGCTTATCTACAACAATAAAAAGATAGTATTTACCGGCGACCTCGGCAACTCTCCATCGCCACTGTTGCGCGATACCGAGACACTCAAAAACGTCGACTACTTGCTCATGGAATCAGTATACGGTGATCGCAACCACAAAGAGCGTGCAGTGCGACGTGAACGACTCGAAGCAACGATCGAAGACAACTACAAAAAGAAAGGGACGCTCGTGATCCCAACCTTTTCACTTGAGCGCTCCCAAGAACTCCTCTTTGAAATCGATCAACTCGTTGAGCATGATCGTGTGCCACAGATGCCTATTTTCTTTGACAGTCCGCTTGGTATCAAGCTCACCACTATTTATGGTAAATACGCACGATACTTCAATGACTTTGCGCGTAAGCTTATGGGAGAAGGAAATAATATTTTTACATTCCCAGGACTCAAGTCGACACTATTGACCGAAGAATCCAAAGACATTTTGCATTCTACCAATCCTAAAATAGTGATTGCAGGTAGCGGTATGAGTAACGGTGGTCGGGTACTGCACCATGAAGCAAATTATTTACCTGATACCAACAACACACTTCTCCTTACCGGATACCAATCACTCGGTACCATGGGGCGTGCGATCCAAGATGGCGCCAAAGAAGTAACGATCAATGGACGTACGATCCCAGTGCGTGCCAACGTGGTGTTCATCGATGGATACTCAGGACACAAGGACTCCGATCACCTTATTGAGTTTGTCGAGTCGATTGCTGATACAGTCAAAGCGGTCTATGTCGCAATGGGAGAGCCCAAGAGTTCGCTGTATCTGACACAGCGACTTCGTGACTATCTCGGTGTCAACGCATATGCACCCCAAGAAGGTGACGTGGTACAATTGGATTGCGAATAATTCTATGTCAGAACAAACTGCTCCTACAAATAAATACATCTGCTACAACGGCCCGATAGGCAATGATGACAAGCACGCACACCTCAAAATAAAAATAGGTGTTAGTGGTGCTGCAGAGACAGGACACTGTGGTCTCAACGCACTCGACAAAGCAAAAGAGCTTGGTCGTGAAGTCGTCAGGCAAGGCGGCATACTCATCACTGGTGCAACAACAGGCTTCCCGTTGTGGGCATGTATGGGCGCCAAAGAAGAGCGAGGTGTATCGATCGGACTCTCGCCAGCAGTCAGCGAGCGCGACCATGTCGAAGGCTACCGACTGCCGCTCGACTATATGGACCTTATCATCTACACCGGCTTTGGATTCCCAGGACGCGACCTCCTGTTTACGAGAAGTTGTGACGCAATCATTATCGGTTGTGGACGCATCGGTACGATTCATGAGTTTACGATCGCATTCGAAGACGGCAAACCACTTGGCGTACTCGAGGGCCCCTGGACGATGGGCGAGCAGATCAAAGACATGATCGCAAAAGGCAATCGCGCAGCCGACAAGGTGATATTTGACGAAGACCCCAAGCGCCTCATTGAAAAGGTGATCAAAATGGTCGAAGCCGACCGCGCAGCATTGGCCATAGAGAACCCGCATATTTAGAGGAGTCTTTTCTCTTTTTTGTGCTAAAATCCCCTCTATGCAAGGGCAAAATAACGAAAAATCACTAGCAGCGCTTCGCGAAGAAGCTGTTTTGGCGTTTTGGAAAGAGAAGGGGATATTTGAAAAGACTGTTGCGAAAAATAAGGGTGAAAAGGAATTCGTCTTTTTTGAAGGGCCTCCGACTGCAAACGCCAAGCCCGCACTGCACCACCTCGAAGCGCGAGCATTCAAGGACGTGATCCCACGCTACAAGACCATGCAAGGTTTTTATGTACCACGTCGTGCAGGATGGGACACACACGGCCTCCCGGTCGAGCTCCAAATAGAAAAGTCGCTCGGACTTACGAACAAAAAAGATATCGAGACCTACGGCATCGCAGCGTTTAACAAAGCGTGCAAGGATTCTGTGTTTACGTATATCAAAGACTGGGAGACATTCACGGATCGCATGGGCTACTGGGTCGACAAAGGGAGTGCGTACTATACATTCAATGCTTCATACATGGAGCGACTGTGGGGCATCATTGGCAAGGTCAACGACCGAGGGCTGCTCTACAAAGACTATCGCGTGCTGCCATGGTGCGCGCGCTGTGGGACTACACTTGCCACACATGAGCTTGCGCAAGGATATATGGATGTCAAAGACTTGACGGTGTATGCGAAGTTTCCGATCAAAGGATTTGAAAATGCATATTTTGTCGCATGGACCACCACACCATGGACACTCCCAGGCAACGTTGCACTTGCAGTCGGAGCTGACATTGACTATGTCGAAGCAAAAGTAGGGGAAGAAATACTAGTTGTTGCAAAAGAAAGACTCGCGCTTTTAGGTGAAGGAGTGGAGATTGTTGCAGAACATAAAGGAAGTGAGATGGTGGGAATGGAATATACACCACTATACGACGTGCCTGCGCTCAAGTCTGAACACTCATACAAAGTGTACGCTGCAGACTTTGTGACGACGACCGATGGTACTGGTATCGTGCACATCGCACCGATGTATGGCGCAGATGACTTTGAGGTCGCAACAACACATGGATTGCCCAAAGTTCATACAGTCGCTGAAGATGGGAAGTTTATTGCAAACATCGATTTCCTTACTGGACGATTTGTGAAAGACGAAGAAGTTGCGGTCGATATCATCAAAGATCTCGCACATCGTGGACTACTTTTCAAAAAAGAAAAATATGAACACTCATACCCACACTGCTGGAGATGCAAGACACCGCTTATATACTACGCACGAGACAGTTGGTATATCCGCATGTCTGACGAAAAGATCAAGGCACAACTTATTGAACAAAATAACACAATCAATTGGGAACCAGATCACATCAGAGATGGACGATTTGGTGAGTGGCTCGACGGGGTCAAGGACTGGGCGATCTCTCGCGAGCGATACTGGGGGACACCGCTGCCGATCTGGACTAGTGAGGACGGGGAACGTATCGTCGTCGACAGTGTTGCGACACTTAAAAAGTATGCAAAGAAATCTGGCAACAAGTACTATGTCATGCGACACGGACAGACCGAATATAATGTTAAAGCAATTTGGAATACGTTTATCAGTACCACGAACCCACTGACTGTTCTCGGTACCGAGCAGGCGACCCATGCTGCAGAGAAACTCAAAGGTGAACAGATAGATCTGATCATTACTTCACCATTTTCTCGTACGATGCATACCGCCAAGATCGTCGCCAAAGAGCTCGGTATCAATGAAGACCAGATAGTAGTCGATGCGAGAATCGGGGAGTGGAATGTGGGTACGGAGTTCGATGGCAAGCCTATCGATGAGTACTTCACTGCGCGCAACGCAAGTCCTGATCGATACCATTTTAAGGCTGGGGATGGTGAATCATACGTCGATGTGATCAAACGTGCAGGCGAGTGTCTGTACGATCTCGAGCGCACCTATCACGGCAAGAACATTCTCATCGTATCGCACGGCGCTCCCACACGCGCGATGGAGCTCATCTCACACGGTATCGACTTGCGACATCTTTTTGAGACGACGCGTACCTATCGCAATTTTGATAATGCAGAAGTTCGTCGCATAGACTTTGCGCCATTGCCACACAACAACGAATATGAACTCGACCTGCATCGACCCTATATTGACGATGTTGTCCTTGAAAAAGACGGCAAGGAATATAAGCGTGTCAAAGAGGTGATGGATGTATGGTTTGACTCAGGCTCTATGCCATTTGCCCAAGACGAACCTCGGTCATACCCAGCCGACTTCATTTCCGAAGCGATCGATCAGACTCGTGGATGGTTCTATACACTGCTTGCAGTGGGGGTACTCATGGATCGCGGCACCCCGTACAAAAACGTGATCTGTCTCGGACATCTGCTGGACAAAGAGGGCAAGAAAATGAGCAAATCGATAGGCAACATCGTCGAACCATTTGAGCAAATGGATAAGTTTGGTGTGGACGCAGTCCGTTTCTGGATGTACTCAGTAAATGCTCCTGGTGAGAGCAAAAACTATGATGAAAAGTCTGTTGCAGAAATAAACAACAAAGTATTCAACTTGCTCGGTAATGTGTATTCGTTTTACGAACTCTATCGAGATAAAAACCTCGAAGGGGACTATACCGATAGTACAAATGTACTTGATCAGTGGATCGTCGCTCGACTGCACCAACTTGTCGAAACAACAACCAAGCGTCTGGATGCATACGACCTCTTTACACCGACTCGAGCGATCAGAGATTTCTGTGATGATCTTTCTACGTGGTACCTTCGCCGTTCACGTGACCGACTCAAAGATGGCGATGCCAATGCCAAGCGTACGCTCTACATGGTATTGAAAACCACCGCGCAACTCCTCGCGCCATTTGCACCATTTACTGCAGAAGATATGTGGCAGAAATTGAAGACGGAGAATGATGAAGAAAGTGTGCACCTGAGCGTGTGGTCAAAAGTTAAAGAAATAGATGCTTCACAAGCTGATGTTATTGAACATATGCAACAAGTACGAGATATTTGTACCGAAGGTAATGCGCTTCGTAAAAAACTCAATATCCCCGTGCGACAACCACTTGCAGCACTTACCGCAAAAGAATGGAATCTTGGAGATGAGTACAATACGCTTGTTATGGAAGAGCTCAATGTAAAGGCTGTTGTATCCGGTTCTGAAACCTTGCTTGATACAAACATCACCCCCGAACTCAAACTCGAAGGCGACTATCGCGAACTTGTTCGTGTGATCCAAGACATGCGCAAAGAAAAAGGTCTCATGCCACAAGATGTGATTACGCTCACACTACCGACCAAGTATCAGGAAATCACGGATACGTTTGGGGAAGATTTGAAAAAGACGGTGGGCGCGAAGGATGTTGTGGTGAGTGGGGAAGAGATAATTATTGTATAGCTATGAAAAAAGTACTGATCATGAGTTATTAGAGCAGATAGTGAACTAATGCACACCATCCATCACACCCGCGCAGTTATTCTTCGAAGTGAGCCGAGAGGGGAATACGACAAGACGTACTGGCTGTTTACCGAGGATTTTGGTCTCGTGCGTGCAGTAGCTACCGGAGTACGCAAAACTGCGGCCAAGTTGCGAGGGCAGCTTGTAGACTACGCATTTGTCGATGTCGATCTGGTGAAAGGTAGAGAGGTGTGGCGGCTCGTATCGGCAACACACTTGTTCAATCCGATCACGTCTAGCACACGTCCGCTCGCACGGCCGTATGTACGCACGCTTGGGACATTGAGTAGGTTTCTCATCGATGAGGGAGAACATACTGCACTTTTTGCACATATACAAGAAGTTGCTGATGCGGTGCATGAAGAAACAGTAGAACCCAAGGTGTTCGATGCGCTCGCGATCTGGCGCACGCTTGTGCATCTGGGATATATCGATGGGGATATCACGGACTCGTTTGTGGACGCTGCGCGTGTACTTGATGAAACGGAGATCAAAACACTCGTAACTTCGGTCAATGAAACGATCAAAGAGACGCATTTGTAAAAATAAATCCCAAAGTCTTGGTATACTAGATGCATGGAAGAAATAGACCATATTGCAGAACTGCAGAAGCGTCTCTATACACGTGACCCTGACAATGCACCCAAACGCAAGTATGGTATTTTGCATCCGATCAAAACATCCGCAGAGTCGACGTGGGGAGAAACAGAGCTTCCCGAAGAAAAAGTAGTGCATCATCGGACCGCTCGGGGATACAAACGTTTTTTCCTTGGAGCATTTCTTTTTTTCTTGGCAGCGCTTGGAGTCGCACTTTTTTCACTCTATCGAGGTGCACTGACACTTTCGAGTAAAAACGTCGATGTTGTGATACTCGGCAACTCATTTGTTGCCGGTGGAGCAGAGCTCCCGATCCAAGTCGAGATCGCCAACAAAAATGCTGCTGATCTCGTTGATGCAACACTGACCTTGTATTATCCAAAAGGTGCCACTGACGAGACAGGGACCGATGTCATGCGTATCGAACGACCAATGGGTACGATCGGCTCAGGCAAGACCAAGAGTGAAGAGTTCACCGTCATACTCTATGGTGAGCAGGGTATTAGTCGCACACTGACCGCAACACTCTCGTACAAACTCGCAGGCTCGAGTGCAAGCTTCGAAAAAGAAAGCACGTTTTCGGTGATGGTGAGCTCAAGTCCGGTGGGGCTGACGGTAGATGCGCCGACGGGTGTGGTGTCTGGACAACCATTTACACTCACGATCCGCAATACGTTTTCTGGAGACAAGCTACTGCCCAACGTGATCGCTCGTATAGAGTATCCCAACGGATTTGTATTTCAGTCTACAGATCGAGAGCCTATGACGAGCAACAACGTTTGGAATCTCGGCGATTTGGAAAAAGGGGACGAGCGCACAATCACGATCACTGGCAAGATCATCGGCGAAGTCCTTGATGAAAAAGCATTTCGTATATACATTGGGACACCAGAAGATGAATCGAGTAGCAAAATAGCAGTCGCGTACAACTCAGCCTTGGCAACACTGCGCGTTATTGAACCATTTCTTGCTGGTACGATCACCGTACAACAGCAACGTGATGATGTAATCGCATTGCGCATTGGTGAGACTATCAACGGTGTCGTCTCGTGGATCAACAACTCAGCATTTACTATTACCGATCCGACGTTTACACTCGCACTCGGTGGTGCGCCGGTAGATCCTTCATCTATCAATGCAGCTAACAGCTACTATGACACTAGTACGGATAGTATCATTTGGAACAGTGACTCCAACCCATCACTTACATTTCTTGGTCCTGGTGCAAAAGGTGAGTTGCCATTTTCATTCAAACCAATAGGTTCAAAGAGTACTGACGTGACGCTCGCACTCTCACTCGCGGGTACCATACCCGACCAAGGCAACATTGCACAAGCAATCAATACTATTGATCAGAAAATAGTACGATTTGCATCGAGTATTCAGTTTGCTGCACAGTCACTCTACTCGATCGGTACTATCAAAAATACTGGCCCCTATCCACCCAAGGCCGACACTGAGACGACGTACACACTCACATGGACCGTGCTGCCGACCGACAACCCACTTACCCTCGTGACCGCTTCCGCGATACTCCCACCGAGTATCACCTGGACGGGCACCATCGTGCCGTCGACAGAGACGATCGCGTATAATTCTGATACTGGAGTTGTCACCTGGAACATTGGCGCGCTACCTAAGGCAACCAGTACACCCAAAAGCAGAACGGTCTCGTTTCAGGTCAAGGTAAAACCAACCAAAAGCCAAATAGGGAGCCAGCTCACGCTCCTAGGCGAGACCATCGTCACTGCGACCGATACGGTCACCCAGACCACTATAGAGGCCAAGAAGCCTGCGCTGACCACCCGCTTTGATACGGACCCTATCTATACCGAAGGTGCCGATCGTGTGGTACCATAGGGCCTATGAACACGCCATCCATGGAACACATCATTAGTCTCTGCAAACGCCGCGGTTTTATATTTGCAGGCTCTGAAATCTATGGAGGACTGGCAGGTACCTGGGACTATGGTCCACTCGGGGTAGCACTCAAAAACAATATCAAGGCACTCTGGTGGAAGCAGTTTGTCGACGGTCGTACTGATATGTACGGCATGGACGCAGCCATACTTATGAACCACAAGGTGTGGCAGGCGAGTGGACACGTAGGAGGATTTTCTGATCCGCTCGTAGAGTGCAGTGAATGCAAATCACGGTTTCGCGCAGATCATCTCGAGAGCGATAGTTGTCCACAGTGTGGCAAGGTCGGCACGATGGGAGAAGCGCGTCAGTTCAACATGATGTTCAAGACTGCAGTAGGTGCACTAGAAAATGCTGAATCAATCTCGTACCTTCGTCCAGAAACTGCACAAGGTATGTTTGTAAATTTCAAAAACATTTTGGATACGTTTCATCCCAAACTCCCATTTGGTATGGCACAGATAGGCAAGGCATTTCGCAATGAGATTGCACCACGTGACTTTGTATTTCGTTCTCGAGAATTTGAGCAGATGGAAATAGAGTATTTTGTGGATCCGAGAAATGAAGCACGCGTGATGCAGACATTTGATGCACTCTTTGAGGAGCAGATGATATTTCTCAAAACGATTGGACTCGATAGTAGCAAGATTCACAAAATAGAAGTACCCGAACACGATCGCGCACACTACTCAAAACGAAGTGTCGATACTGAGTACGACTTCCTCTTTGGTCAAAAAGAGTTGCTTGGTCTCGCATATCGCACCGACTACGATCTCGCTGCGCACAGCAAAGGTAGTGGAGTCGAACTCAACTATTTTGATGAAGAAAGTGGAGATAGATTTATACCGCATTGTATCGAGCCGACATTTGGTCTTGACCGACTTGTGCTCGCAGTCCTCTCTGAGAGTTTCAAAACCGATGGCGAAGGTGATAGTGCACGAGAGTATCTCGCATTCCCTCCGCGTATTGCTCCGATCAAGGTCTGCGTGTCACCGCTTCTGAAAAACAAGCCAGAGCTCGTCGCAAAAGCTCAAGAGATATTTGCATCGCTCAAGCGATCGATCGGGGCAGTATCATGGGATGACAATGGCAACATCGGCAAGCGCTATCGCCGCCAAGACGAGATAGGGACTCCGTGGTGTGTGGTCGTAGACTTTGACACCCTCGGCGAGAACCCAGAGCTCATCGACACGGTGACCATACGCGACCGCGATACCGGAGAACAAGAGCGTGTAGGGATCCACGAGCTCGAGCAGTACATCGCGTCTCGCATTGCCTAGCATCGCTACCGATGGTACGATGAGCGTATGTCAGATACTCCTACAGTACGGGTGAGCACTGGTTCTATCGTCAAGGTGATCTTGCTGATTCTTGCGACCTATGTACTGTTTCTATTGCGCGATGTGCTCCTCTTGATACTCGTTTCTATCGTCATTGCGTCATTTGTCGAAGCTGGGGTGCAGGGCATGGCTCGGTACAAGGTCTCTCGAATGGTATCAGTACCTATTATATTTGCTGTTACGATTATGATCGTTTTTGCAATTTTTTATGCATTTGTACCGATCATTGTACGCGAGCTCTCCGACATGGTAGCGCTACTATTTAATTACTTACCTGACTCATCGATTACACAACAGTCGATTGAGGGCGCATCACAGTTTGTTGATACTATTGCAAGCAAATCATCAATTTCAGATATCATAGGCTCTCTCAAGAGTGCAAGTACCACTCTTTCTCAGGGCGCTACTGCATTTATCGGATCAACGTTTGGTGGGCTACTCAACTTTATACTCGTTGTTGTTATGTCATTTTATCTTTCGATTCAGGAAAAAGGAATCGATTCGTTTTTACGACTACTGACTCCTGCGAAAAATGAGGCATACGTACTTGATCTCTGGGGACGTACACAGCGCAAGATTGGTCTATGGTTCAAGGGGCAGCTTTTACTCGGCTTGCTTGTGGGAACGATTACGTTTATTGTGCTTGCGTTGCTCGGAGTGCAGTACGCATTTCTCATTGCACTCATTACAGGTATTGCAGAACTCATTCCGTTCGGGGTGATCTTTGCTGCGGTACCGGCGATTCTCTTTGCGGTCATTGATGGTGGGATACTGCTCGGGGTCAAGGTATTTGTGTTTTATGTCATCATGCAGCAGTTTGAAAATTATGTATTTAGTCCACTTGTTGCCAAACGAGTTGTAGGTATTCCGCCATTGGTGGTGTTGCTCGCATTTTTGGTTGGTATTACCCTTGCAGGATTTTGGGGTGCACTTGTGGCCATGCCGGTCGCGGTGTTCATACTTGAGTACATGAGTGACGTCGAGAAACGCAAACTCGTACCCATCACTATCCAAGACAATCCACTCAAAAGTTAATTATTTACGATTATGAACAAACCTTTCTATATTACGACCACACTGCCGTATGTGAATGCAGAGCCGCATGTGGGTTTTGCGATGGAGATTATTCGAGCTGATGCAGTGGCACGATACCAGCTCTCACAAGGGCGAGATGTATTTTTCAATACGGGAACCGATGAGCACGGACAGAAACTCTACGATGCAGCGCAGAAAAATAATGAAGAAGTTCAAGTATATGTTGATCGATACGCTGCAGCATTTCGTAACTTGAAATCATTACTCACGATCACTGACGAAGTGCATTTCATTCGTACAACTGACACTCACCACGAAGTAGCTGCTCAGAAGCTCTGGCAAATAGTTGCAGATAATGGATACATTTACAAAAAGAATTACCAAGCAAAGTATTGTGTCGGATGTGAGCTTGAGAAAACTGATAGCGAGCTCAATGACGATGGTCGCTGCCCGATACACCCCGATCGCGATATCGAGCTCATTAATGAAGAAAATTACTTTTTTGCTTTTTCCAAAGTTGCACCACTTCTCAAAAAGCTCTATGAAGAAAAACCGACTCTGGTCATACCAGAATTTCGCTTCAATGAAATGAAAGCATTTCTTGATCGAGGACTCGAAGACTTTTCTATATCACGACTCCGATCCAAAATGTCATGGGGTGTACCGGTACCCGGAGATGACGAGCACGTCATGTACGTATGGTTTGATGCGCTTACCAACTACATCTCTACACTCGGATGGCCTGAGGATGCACAAGAGCAGTACAAGAAATTTTGGCAAGAAGGATACAAGATCCAATACTGTGGCAAAGACAACGTGCGTCAGCAGTCTATGATGTGGCAAGGGATGCTACTGGCAGCAGGGCTCCCGACTACCGACCATATCATTATCAACGGCTTCATCAACAGTGGCGGACAAAAAATGTCTAAGTCTCTGGGCAACGTATTGAACCCGAGTGATATCATCGACATGTTCAAGTCAGTCGCAGGAGATCTCGCACCAGATGTACTGCGCTACTATCTACTGCGTCATATGAATTCCTTTGAAGACGCTGATATGACCGTGGATTCTATCCGAGAAGCATATCAGTCACATCTTGCCAATGGTCTGGGCAACCTTGTCTCACGCGTTCTCACTCTTTCAGAGACGCACGTTGATGCATTTGTTGCACCAGAAGCAAAAGAAGAGTTCCCGTATGAGTATGCGATCAATGCATTTGATCTACAAAAAGCAATGAATGAAATTTGGGAAGGGATCAAAGAGCTAGATACGTTTATTGCAAATGAGAAGCCGTTCTCAGTGATCAAAGAAGATGAAGAAAAAGGGAAAGAAATGATCTACAAGCTCGTGTCCGATTTGTACTTCATCGCCACAGCGCTTGCGCCATTTATGCCGACGACATCTGCAAAGATTTTGGAACTTATTAAAGAGAATAAGAAACCAGAGACACCACTTTTTGCGAGACTTTAGGTATGCACACCATCGACACACACTCACATTTCAATTTGTCACAGTTTGATACCGATCGTGATGAGGCGATCGCGCGTATGGTAGAAGCTGGGGTAGGAACGATTTGTATTGGGATTGATATGGGCACCAGTAGGAAAGCTGTACAGATAGCAGAGATTCACAAAGACATTTGGGCGATCGTCGGTGTGCATCCGACACATTGGGAAGTCGAGTACAAGCATGATGTGCTTGCAGAGCTCGCACGAGCACCCTATGTCGTAGGTATTGGCGAGTGTGGACTTGATTACTATCGAGAAACAGATCGACACGCCAAACCCGCACAGAAAAAGCTTTTTCAAGCACAAATAGATCTCGCGCGGGAGCTCGATCTGCCGCTGATGCTGCATATACGACCAGAGCAGGGCAATATGGATGCCTACGAAGAAGCACTCGGGATGCTCCATGATGCACAGAGTACATGGCCGACCATGAGGGGCACCGCACATTTTTTCGCGGGAACAAAAGAAATCGCTCAGCAGTTTATCAACCTCGGATTTCATATCTCATTTAGTGGAATAATTACTATTTTCCCAGAATACGAAGAGGTGGTGAAAAGTGTCCCCATCGATCGTATTCTCCCAGAGACTGACGCACCGTTTGCCGCACCACTCCCATACCGGGGCACCCGCAACGAACCAGCCTATGTCGTCGAAGTCGTAAAAAAGATAGCGGAAATCAAGGGTCTGACTGTCGCAGAAACCGAGGCCCAGCTCCTCGCAAACGCCAAGCATTTGTTCAATATTGTCTAATTTACAAACCATCCAAAGTAGGGTAGTATACGCCCGTAGCCCCCGTTCTCTGGGAAGCGCTCTCTATCTTGAGCATAATCCTGGGGCATAGGTCCGAAGCGGGCTCCCGCCTAGTCTAACGACAGGCGATTATCAAAAAAAGAATAGTTATTATGTCAGCAGAAGAAAACAATCGCTTCTATGAGCTCGGATACCTGATCACCCCGACGACGGCAGAAACCGAAGTCGACGCTGTGGTAGCCGCACTCAAGAGAGCAATCGCAACCGTTGGTGGTGCAGTCCATAGTGACGGCGCTCCCGAATTTATCGATCTGGCATACCAGATGGAGAAAAGTGTTGCGAGCAAGAAGTATAAGTACACCCAAGGATACTTTGGCTTTATCAAGTTTGAGACGGCACCCGAGACTATCGAGGCTTTGACCAAGGCGATCGATGGTAACAAGCATCTGATCCGGTATATACTAGTAAAGACAAGCGTGGAAAATACGATTGTCTTTAAAAAGCCAAAAGTAGATGCAAAACGTGAGACCGCCCTGAGCGACGAAGACATGGCGGCCCTCATTGCAGCAAGCGAAGCGGAAGCGGCGCAAGAAGAAGTGAAGGACGAACATGAAAAACTTCCTGACCTCGCAGCCGACTCCGTGGACACACCTACCACTTCATCAGAAGAATAAATCATATGTATCTCAACAAAGCCATCATACTCGGTAACCTCACTCGGGATCCCGAACTCAAAAGTCTTCCCAATGGTACAAAAGTCGCAAGTCTCGCACTGGCGACCAATCGTACCTGGAAAGATGCGCAAGGAATGAAGCGTGACAGTGTGGAGTACCACAACGTCGTCGCATTTGCCAAGCCCGCAGAGATCATTACACAGTATTGCAAGAAAGGGTCGTCACTCTACATTGAAGGACGCATCCAGACACGCAGCTGGGATGCTCCCGACGGCAGCAAAAAGTACCGCACTGAAATAGTGCTTGAAACATTCCAGTTTGGTCCCAAGGCAGGGGGAGCAGGTGGTGGATCGCCTACACAAAGTAGTGGTCCGATCAGTGACCAAGAAGCTCCGCAAAAAGACGCTCCTGCAGATCTCGATACGATCGAATACCCTGACGAAGAAATCAACTTAGAAGACATTCCGTTTTAATTATTAGCAATCACACCTTATGAAGAACGACTACTTTAACGCAAACAGCATTCACTTTGTCGACTACAAGGACATAGAAAGCCTCAAGCGTTTTCTCAACCCCAACGGCCGCATTCTCGGACGCAAGCGCACTGGCCTTGCAGCCAAGAATCAACGCCAGGTCGCCGAAGCGATCAAACGTGCACGGTTCATGGGACTC